>NZ_JACSWB010000216.1 GCF_016888135.1 Leptolyngbya sp. CCY15150 | reverse complement strand
GAGGCTGGAAAGGTTCAAAATAGGGTCGAAGCTCATGGATTTAGATTCCTTAAATGGGGTTTACGGTTCATCCATCCCGATACCCTGAAGCTGAGAGGTTGTCTGAGCGCTCATGGTCAGAGGATGGATGGTATTTGAGCGATCGCCTTTGGGTCATCAAGGGCGATCGCTCAAATAAGTGATATGAAAGACACAAAGCAAACTCACGGAGCTAGACGCCGATTCTGTGGCTGCGGAACGGCTAGGACGTTTTTCTAACCCTGTGAACGAGTAACCTTTTTCCCGTTACCCATCGCCCATCGAAATCACTCGACGAATTTCATCAGAACGAATGCCGATCGCCATGGGAGACCGCACTCCCGGAATCGTCACCACGTCATACAATTCTGAAACCACGCCTTCGATGCGCAATGAATGCACCAGATCACCACTGCGCAGATCAATCACGCCAATGCCACATCTCGCTACGGCTCCCTTTTCTGCCAATGCCGCGTCTAACGGCAACCCTTGAAAGCTTTTGTTGTGCCGGGGTTCTGATAGCCCAACAATGGCAAAATCTCCGGCAAAGGCTAGCCCTCGCAGATAGCCTGGACAAAAAGTCACCGCTTCAAATTGACCGCTCTTATGATCGATATAGCCAAATTCCCCCGTGCCTGAGTTCAGCAACCAAAGGCGATCGCGATACCAGCGCGGCGAATGCGGCATCGATAACCCTGTCGCTAGGATTTCATTGCTCTCTATATCGATGACACAACCCCCGCCGCTGCGATGGTCGCGCCAGCCATCCGCCACATCACTCTGGCTCACGGCGGTGACATAGCGCGGTTGCCCGTCTCGCATCGCTAATCCATTCAGATGACAGCGATCTTCGGCAGCTAATTTGCTAATAAACGGCGGATGCCACAGCGGCACAAAGCTATGGGTATCACTGACAGTCGCCAAGCAGCTAAACAGCGTATTGACAAAAATTGGCCGAGGATTGCCCTCCGCCATCACCACATCATGAATATCCAGATCGCCCGTGATGTAGGACATCTGAGGCACATAAACGGCATCATAGCCCTCATACACTTGACCTGCACTGAGGCTATTTTCAAAGCGCCACAGTTGATAGAGCGTACTCAGGTATAAACTATTTTCATGAACCGTTAATCCCATGCACCGTTCAAAGGTGCGCTCAAAGACCGATAGCTGACCATTGGGCTGCAATCCAATCCAAAATACCTTTCCGGCTTGATAGGTGGTAAAGGCTAGGCTCAGATTTTGCTCCAATAGCCATGATGTCAGTTGTCGTGAGCCACTCAATTCCAAGCGATCCGGACGGGACGAATGATCTCCCACTATGCTTAACCAATCCTCAATAATAAACAAAACAATTAGCCGTCGCAGCGTTGTGGCATCAATCCCATAAGTAGAGGAGAGGGGCACAATCAATTCAAATTAACGTAAGAAATTCAAATTAACGTAAGAATTGATACCGTTTAATGATAGTCTTTACTCACTCTAGTTGGCAAGTTTACCTAATCCAGAGTAAAACATCAGTGGATTTACTGAATTGAAAATAAACAACGACATGTCCTAGATAGAGTGAGGTGTCTCAGGTGCTGTCTAGTCCTCGCCACAGCGTGCGAATCATATCAAATCCGGTTGAATGTTCATGGCTGCACCATCCTGCAGTTGATCCCCCGCTTCGCCGTCCCCTCGAAAAGGGGGCTATAGACATCTGGGCACTCCACAATCTTGAATGAATGGCGTGTTTAACCCGATCACCTGATAGATCGGTTATTGCTGAATAGTCGTATGATTTCGCAATATTTTGCATGGAGTTTCAGAACTTCTAGCTAGAGGTTCATACCTTGATTCAGTAACACCATGAATCGCTTAGGTTGGAGAGGTGTCCTGGGTTGTGGGATGTAGCGGCACCACTGCGAGCATCTAAAACATCACTGCCCGGTGAAAGCGGTAAAATTTGGGCAGAAAAGAGGGCATTACTTCTGGTGCAGATGGTCATCACGCTGCTTGATCATCTGCCGAGCCTGCTGCTAAAACCTTACAGGACTTACGCAAGAACCATTATCACCGCGCAAATATGGATGCGGTTGTGACTGACCCCGTCGCGGTGATCCACCAGTTCGTCACGGTGTAGTTGAGCGGACTGCTCAGCAAGTACAGCTCAAACACTTGTGTCAGAACCTAGATCAGACAGCGCTGGTGTACCCAATCTCAACTTATCAAGTAATTTAATGAATGTCTTCTTTTCTGTAGACGAGAGGTTTGCCATTAATCCCTTAGTACGGCAAAAATGGTCGGGTAGAAC
>NZ_JACSWB010000215.1 GCF_016888135.1 Leptolyngbya sp. CCY15150 | reverse complement strand
TCGCGCGGGAGATTGGCGATCGCCAGGGAGAAGGCAATACTTTAGGCAATCTGGGGATTGCGTACAACAGTCTGGGTCAGTATGAGCGTGCGATCGAATTCCATCAGCACTCCCTGACGATCGCACGGGAGATTGGCGATCGCGCGGGAGAAGGCCGTGCTTTATGCGGTCTGGGAAATGCGTACACCAATCTGGGTCAGTATGAGCGTGCAATCGACCTCTATCAGCAATACCTGGCGATCGCGCAGGAGATTGGCAATCGCCAGGGAGAAAGCGCTGCTTTAGGCAATCTGGGGATTGCGTACACCAGTCTGGGTCAGTATGAGCGTGTAATCAACTTCCATCAGCAAGCATTGATTATTAGTCGAGAGATTGGCGATCGCCAGGGAGAAGGACAAGACCTCGGCAATCTGGGGACTACCTATGAAAGCCTGGGAGATTATGACCAAGCGGTTAACTATGCTAATCAACATTTAACTGTTGCCCGTGAGATTGGTGATCGACGAGGTGAAGGGGCAGGGTTGCGCGAATTGGGAGTTGCTTTGTTGAAGCAAGAATTGACAACTAAAGCATTAGAGAATTTGCAAGCTGCTCTCAACATTTTTCAAGAAGTTAAAAGTCGAAATGATGAAGCCGAAGCCCTCAAAAATCTGGCAGAGCTGCATCAAGCTTTGGGTGCGGTGGCGGTGGCGCAGCAGTATTGTGAGCAGGCATTGGCGTTAGCTACAGAGTTAGGCATTCCCCTCAAAACCGAGTGTGAGGCATTGCTGTCAGACTTAGGAAAAAGCAATGACTGCTGAAAATCAAGATGATCCCTACTTCGAAGTGCTAACCCCATTGGGAATTCGCATTCGCACAACTCTGTCATACTGGCAGAAAATCATCACCGTCAAGCCTCCCATCATGGCTGGGCAAGAAACAATAGTCCAGCAAGCCTTATAGCATCCCTCAGAAATTCGCCGGAGTCGGAGCGATCCGAACCTGTACTTACATTACCAGCCTGATCCACCTCATTTTGTCTGTGTTGTTTGCCGTCACTTAAACGGAGAGAGTTTCATCGTCACAACCTATCGCACCAATACGATTAAAATCGGAGATCCTGTATGGACAACGTAAAAATTTACTACGACGAAGTGGGGCAAACCCTGACCGTCTGGTTTGATGATCCAACCCAAGAATCTATCGCAGAAGAAACCGAAGAAGAGGTCATTCTGATCAAAAACCAGGCTGGAAAAGTCATTGGTTTTGAGCGATTAAATTACATCCCTATCAATGCAGATAATCTGAATGTTGAACTTGTGAAGGTTTAGTCTGTGTGATGGCCCAGGTAGACGTCTTTTATGAACCAGACACCGAACTATTCACCGTATTCTGGCAAGCCCCCCGCCAAGATCAGGACGGAACTAGGCAAACATCTTGGACGTGAAGGAACTCACGTTGTCCTAAGAACTGCTGCCGAGATTGGGGCTTAGTTGACGCCCAATAGTTGCAACGCTAGCCATATAAACGTAGCTAGAAGAGCCACTACGCCCAAGAGCAGGGCGATCAGAATCCCCACAATGCCAAACATGACTAAGCGATCGCTTAGGGTGGGTGGTTTTGGATCGGCAAGATGCGCTTCTAGGAGGCGTAGATTGTGGCGGTTGGCCTTCCAAGCAACGTCAAAAATGTTGCCCGCGATCGGCACTGAGCCAGCCACTGTATCTAGGACTAAATTCACTACCATGCGTGCAAGGGTACGTTTGGGCAACCCGAAGCGCACCGATTCCATCACTACATAGATCGAGATGAGCAAGCTAAGGCTATCGCCAACCCCAGGCAACAAGCCCAGAATCGGATCAATGCCCATGCGATACCCTGTGTTGAGAAGCGGTATCGAGTCGTCGAGGAGATAGCTAACCCATCGAATTCGCTGTAGCGCTTTCGGATGAGAAGGGAGCGCTTTCGGGGGAGAAGGTGGCAGGGATGACATCGACATCTAGCCTAGACTAAGAGGTACTGACAAGCCTAATGGTAACGGCTCTGATAAACCCTACTCGATGGAGTTGCTTCAGGTAAAACTCCCGGCAGTTGTATCGAAAAAACGCTGCCCCGCCCTGGTTCAGAAACAACAGAAATTTGTCCTTGGTGGGCTTCTAGGATGCGGCGAGAGAGGTATAGTCCTAAACCACTCCCCGATCGCTTGCCCTTACCTTGGCGAAACCGTTCAAAGATCATCTGTTGGTCATCGGGGGAAATGCCGGGGCCGGTGTCTTGCACCTCTACCTTGACGCAAGGGGGGAGCTGCTCCTCCGTCTGTTCTGTAGACATCGGTTGTTCAACTAGCCGCACAACCACCTGCCCTTGAGACGTAAATTTAAGAGCATTGCCAATGAGGTTGGTGAACACTCGCCGTAGCTCTAAGCGATCGCCCCTCACCTTGGCGCTGACATCAGAGGCATGGTCGTCCGTCTCAAAAAGCAGGTGCAGTTGCTTTTCGTTGGCGATTGGCTGGAGTTCGCCCATCACCTCTTGAATAATATTGCGCAGATCGCAGATTGAGAACGTCAGCGTTTTATATCCAGCATCGTAGCGATAGACTTCTAGCAATGTATTAACCATTTGCAATAGACTATCGTTACTACGAATCATCACGGCGATCGCTTCCTGCATGTCCGGAGAAATGGGACAAAATGTCTCTTTTTGAAAGAGATGCAGCATCCGATCGGCGGCCACCAAAGGCGTTCGTAGATCGTGGGTGAGGCGCATAACAAAATCTTCTTGCCGCTTAGCCATCTGGGTTTGCAGATCAATGCTGCGCTTGAGGCGCAGAAGCGATCGCACCCGAGCCAGCAATTCATCTGGGTTAACTGGCTTACGTACAAAATCATCGGCACCTAAATCGAGACCCTCCACGAGATTCGATTCATCATGGGCTGTGATCAGCACAATGGGAATGAAGGGTAGATTAGGATTTTGGCGAATGCGTCGAGTTACCTCATAGCCATCCATCCCCGGCATCATCACATCCAGTAAGATCAGATCGGGCGGCTGAGATTCAACGTGCCATAGGGCCGACATGCCATCTGTGACGCAGTGAATGTCATAGCCCTCATCTTCTAGAATGGCTTCGAGCAAGATGAGGTTGTCGGTGGTATCGTCTACGGCGAGCAGACGTGGCGTCCGTGGAGACTCAGCAAAAGACATGAGGATTTAAAGTCCAAAACAAGGGTGTTCTGTAGGCGGGATTTAGTCAGAACGTTGAGCGATCGCAACCCATCTAGGGCTTCTATTTTACCCAGCCACGGTAGTTCCGCCATCTCCCTACAGACTGAGACTAGAAGAGCCAGCCCTTGGTTTTGATGCCACAATTCATCTTTTTAGCAAGCTGCATCATCTAGATATCAAGCGTTCTGCATCTTGACAGGATCAGTGAGAGATCGATGCGTTGTCCCTAGGGTATGCCAATCATGCAGGGCTCTAGCTCATATCACTAGTACCCTGAGGCGGAAGTAACCCGCCTAGCTGCTAAAGCGGAAACCCCATGTGTCCTGGAAAGTCCTTTTCGTGGGAGCATCCCACTTTCGACAAAATAGTCAACAGGCAAGCTGCCCATTGAGGTAGGCACAACGCAAACTCAACATCGCATTGACAGAGGCCGTA
>NZ_JACSWB010000214.1 GCF_016888135.1 Leptolyngbya sp. CCY15150 | reverse complement strand
TGACCATCTTGATTGCCTCACCCTGTTCTCGCCTCTGTGCCTAGCCTAGCCAATTGTCTCCTCTTTCTCCAGCTAGTTTTGCCGCCCTAGTTTTTTTCCCTTGGTTCAGGATTTCTGAAGCTGTTCATTTAGATGATTTCAGCCTGCTACCTTTCGACAAAGGAAGTAGACCGACAGAATATGATCAGGAAACCGTATCTGCACTGGAAGACTACCTAAATCATTTTTATGAAAGTGACACCAGAAATGTCCAGAGCATCACGATCTTATCAATCAATGCCCAGATTGATTGATAAGATCAGTAAAAAATTAGAGGAAAAGCTTGCTTTATGGATAGAGTTAATAACTTTTTGTGGATTGAGTGGTAGAACATTTTTCTCGGGTAGCCAGGATTATTGCAACAGAGACAACTTTCAGCTAAAAAGATTTAGTAACTCGGTCGCTTATAAAACAATCACTAGACGAAGAGATGGTTGCAATGAGAACATCATATCAAAACATAAATTTCGAGAAGTAATGCCTAGCCATGTACGTCATTTAAGGACAAGATTGAACGAGGACTTCTTGCATTCTTTAATTTCTGCTCAATCTCGATTAAATAAGTGGGAAAGTATTTTTCAGGGGATAATAAGTTTTAATTTATCCAACTCGGATGGCCCATATACATCTGAGGCAATAGAACTTGTCTTCTCAGTGAGCGCCTTTGAGCGATTGCTAAAATCCAATAGCCAAAAGAGATCTAAGGGCAGCGCAGACGAAGATTTAGCTAATAGGTTCACTCAATTACTCGGCACGCAATCTGATATGGACATCATTGATTGTTATAGGGGGCAACAATGGCAACAACGGCAACAACGGCAACAAGATAAAAAGCAGAAGCTTCAAAAAGATACATCCATACAAGAGGTTTGGATGAGAGATATCGTCATAAAAAGAGGAAGCCTAGCTCACGGGCACAGTCATGAGTCCTATGCATCCATATGGACTTTGAAGGAGCATTTGCTTTTAAGTAGTTTTATATTCCCACTAGCATTGAAACACTACCTAAGCAACCGAAACATATACGAAAAAAGTTATTATGATCATACATGTATAGACTTTTTTCCAAAAATTTTATGCCACGAAAAAACTTCTGATTGGGATGTGGTCTGGAGAGAATTTCGGTGGGATCAAATTAGGAAACAAAGATCTGCAAAAGACACTAAACATGAATAAAAAACTGACGGTGTTTATCAAATCCCCAACAACAGGGGCTTCTGAAGCCACAACGCTATCGACCCCACGTTGACACATACCGGATGGGGCACGATGGTATAGTACAAAGGAACGTGATGTGCGATCGCCCTTCTGGGAGCGTTCCTATGGCCATTATTTCCTCCAAGCAACCCGATCCCAACCAGCCTGGATCAGACAGCCCCGATCCAAAAGCGATCGCCCCTCGGGTGCCTCGTCCGCCTGAAGCGGCCTTGCTGCAGCCCGATGCCCAAGTGCAAGAAACGGGCAAGGCAGAAGAATCCCTGCGACCTCAGCGCATTGGCGACTACATCGGGCAATCGTCCTTGAAAGACGTGTTAGACATTGCCATCAAAGCCGCCCAGTCACGTCAAGAGTCCTTGGATCATCTATTGCTCTACGGGCCGCCTGGATTGGGAAAGACCACCATGGCCTTGATTTTGTCTAGCGAAATGAAAGTGGGCTGCAAGATCACCACCGCCCCAGCCCTAGAGCGTCCCCGCGATATTGTCGGCCTGTTGATTAACCTGAAACCCGGCGACATTTTGTTTATCGATGAAATCCATCGCCTGCCTAGGGTCACAGAAGAAATTCTCTATCCAGCCATGGAAGACTTTCGCCTAGATATCACCGTGGGCAAAGGGCAAAGCGCTCGCACCCGCAGTATTCCCCTACAGCGCTTCACCTTGGTAGGCGCAACTACACGAGTGGGGGCCCTGTCGTCGCCCCTACGCGATCGCTTCGGCCTCGTCCAACGGCTCCGGTTCTATACCGTTGAAGAACTGACCGAGATTGTCCAGCGCACCGCCACCATTCTCACCACCGCCGTTACCCCTGAGGGGGCGGCCGAAATTGCCCGCCGGGCACGGGGTACACCGCGGATTGCCAACCGCCTGCTGCGACGGGTGCGGGATTATCTAGAGGTGAAAGCATCGGGCTCGGAAGTCACCGAAGCGATCGCGGCGGAAGCCTTGGAGCTATTTAACGTCGATCCCTGCGGTCTAGACTGGACAGACCGACGCTTGCTATCGATGATGATCGAAAACTTTGGCGGCGGCCCGGTGGGTCTCGATACCCTAGCCGCTGCCACCGGCGAAGATGCCCAAACCATCGAAGAAGTTTATGAACCCTACCTCTTGCAAATCGGCTACCTCAACCGCACCCCCCGCGGCCGCATTGCCACCCGCGCCGCCTGGCAGCATCTGGGCTACCAACCGCCCGACCAACAACTTCCCCTCTTGTCTTGACGATGCGGCGTAGGACTTGCTCACTCCCCCTGCGAGCGGTCTAGATCAGGGTAAGCCAAAACACTATTCGCGATCGCATTTTTGTGTAGGGTGGCATCTGGATTTAAGAACAGAGACTTGCATGGATCAGGTGACCCTCCGCTCCGCGACTGACGCCGATCTCCCCGATATTTTGGAGATCTATAACGATGCCGTCTTACATACCACCGCCTCCTACGACTATGAGCCCCATACCCTAGCCATGCGCCAGGCTTGGTATGCCGCCAAAGTAGACCAAGGCTTTCCCATTTTTGTGGCAGAACGCCAAGGAAGGGTTGTGGGTTTCAGTTCCTTTGGCCCCTTTCGCGCCTGGGCCGCCTATCAATACACCGTGGAGCTATCGATCTATGTCGCCGCCAGCGATCGCGGCCGGGGTGTGGGTAAACAGTTAATGAAGCCCCTGATTGAAGCGGCGCGAGCCATGAACATCCATGCCATGGTGGCGGGCATTGATGCCAACAATGAAGCCAGTCTGCGGCTACATCGCTGTTTTGGCTTTCAAGAAGTGGCCCATTTTCCTCAAGTTGGCTATAAGTTCGATCGCTGGCTTGACCTGAAGTTTTTGCAGCTCCTTCTGTCATAGCTGTTCAGGTTGTTCTAGGCGCAACGCTATCGGATACTTTGCGGGCGAAGGGAATACGGGTGGGGTGGTATCCATAGACTGTGATTCCACAGAGCCCACTAAGATGAACATAGTCTAGATGTCACCACGGCATGAGCTATTGTCCCAACCCGGTTTGCCCCAGTCCCCAAAATGATCGCCATGGGCTGCATTGTGATGCCTGCGGTACGGCGCTGATGTTGGGCGATCGCTTCCGGTTGCTGCGACCGCTGCGGCAGGGGGGCTTTGGGGCGACCTTTTTGGCCGTGGATGAGACCCTACCGGGGCGCGATCGCTGTGTGGTGAAGCAGTTTTTGCCGCAGTTGCAGGGGCGCGACTATGCGGAGCAGGCGGCCATGCTCTTCCAGGAGGAAGCGGCTCGGTTGGCGGAATTGGGCGATCATCCGCAGATTCCCAAATTCCTAGCCCAGGTGGAGCAGGCGGGGTATTACTACCTGGTGCAGGAGTTTATTGACGGGCAGGATTTGGAACAGGTGCTGAAAGAGCAGGGGCCGCTGCGGGAATCCCAGGTGTGGTATGTACTGAAATCCTTGCTGCCGGTTCTGGATTTTATCCACAGCGCTCGGGTGATCCACCGAGATCTTAAGCCGGCCAATATTATCCGCACGGGCGATCGCCACCTCGCCTTAGTCGATTTTGGCGCATCGAAATATGCCACGGGTACGGCCCTGGCCCGCACCGGCACAGTGATCGGCAGTGCGGGCTATGCAGCGCCAGAGCAGGCCCTAGGTAAAGCCGTGTTCGCCAGTGATCTCTACAGTCTCGGGGTCACCTGTGTTCATCTGCTGACGGATCAGCATCCCTTTGATCTGTACAGCGTCAGTGATGATGGTTGGGTGTGGTCGCAGTATCTGCCCCAGCCGGTGAGCGATCGCCTAATGCGGGTGCTAAACCGATTATTAGAACGATCCCTGAGCCGTCGCTACGCCACGGCTAGTGAGGTGTTGGAGGATATTCGGCGATCGCGGCCACCTCGCCCGGCCGCACCGGCACGGCCCCAAACCAGCGGCTGGCGCTGCACGCGGGTGTTTCGCGGCCATACCGGCAGTGTTTTGGCGATCGCCATCAGTCCCGATGGTACCCTCTTGGCCAGCGCTAGTCGGGATCAGTCCATCAAGCTCTGGGGCCTATATACCGGCAAGTTGATCCATAGCTTCGAGGGGCGATCGCCCTGGGGGAAAGACGGCCACTCTGCCCCAGTCAACGCCCTGGCCTTCACCAGCGATGCCCAAACGTTACTGAGCGGCAGTGACGATGGCACCGTATGGCTCTGGGATGTGCCGCGCCGTACCGCCATTGGCATGGTGCCGGCCCATAGTTGGGGGGTGACGGCGATCGCCCTCAGTGGCGATGATCGAACCCTGGCCGTGGGTAGCGCCGATGGTGCCATTCAGCTTTGGGATATTACCCGGCGGGAACGTCTGCAAACCCTACGCCCCCAGTCTGTGCCAGTGACGGCTCTCCAGATCAGCCTCGATGGCGCTTGGCTGGTGAGTGGGGGCGATCGCCTGGTGCGCATTTGGGATTTGGGTAACCTGCGGCAGACGGGACAGGTGCCGTTGTGGAATACGCTGAAACAAGATGCCCCAGCTCGCGCCATCGCCCTCAGTGCCGACCGCCAATGGCTGATCACCATCAGCGATCGCTCCCTGATGGTATGGGATACCCTAGAGCAAGTTTGCCAGCAGACCATTCGCGCCCATCAAGGGGCCATCAACACCCTGGCCCTCAGTCCTGACGGTCAGTTTCTGGCTAGCGGCGGCGATGATAGCCAACTGCAGATTGGACGCTGGGAGCGATCGCGGTTTCGCCATGGCGGATCGCTGAAAACGGCTTGGGTGGTGAATGCGATCGCCATCTGCCCGGATAGCGGCGGATTGGTGAGCGCCGGGGCAGATGAAACGCTGCAACTTTGGACCTACGAACCACTGGGATTAGATCGGGGTACGCCATGAGCTATTGTTTGCATCCAACCTGTCCATCCCCTAGCACCCCCCAGGGCGATCATTTTTGTGTGCATTGCGGATCGCGAGTGCGGTTGGGCGATCGCTACGCAGCCGTACAGCCCATCGGCGGCGGTGGATCGAGCCGCACCTTCTTGGCCACCGATCAACGCCGTCTCACCCACAATCGCTGTGTGATCAAAGAATTTGAGCAGCAGGGCGATGGAGAAGCCTTTCGTTACCAGATTGCCCGCATCGAACCGCTGTTCAAACATGCGCAGTTGCCTAATGTCTTGGCCTACTTTGAACGCGACCAGCACCATTACCTGGTGCAAGACTACATTCCTGGCCCCAATCTTGGGCAAGAACTCCAGGCCAGCGGAGCCTTTGGCGAAGATAAAATCTGGACGGTGCTCCAAGAAGGACTGCTGTTGCTCAAGTATCTGCACAGTCAACGGCTGATCCATCGCGACGTGAAGCCCACCAACCTGATCCGCCGCGACGGTCGGTTTGACCTAGGCTATCTTACCCTCGTAGACTTTGGATCCGCCAAGATCGCCACCCAGTCTACCCTCGCCAAACCCGGCACCATGATCGGCAGCGCTGAATATATTGCCCCCGAGCAACTGGCAGGCCAGGTCACCTTTGCCAGCGATCTCTATAGCTTAGGCACCACCTGCCTGCATTTACTCACGGGACTGTCGCCCTTTGAATTATTCAATTTCCGGGACGGCAGTTGGCTGTGGCGTAGCGTGTCCGGCCCGATCACGGACGACTTAGCGCAGATCCTCGATCGCCTCGTATGCCGTAATTTAACCGAACGCTACGCCAGCGCCGAGATCGCCCTCAAGGATGTCTTACTCCACTGTCCAGGCTCATCCTCCACCCTGATCATTCCCGCTAGCCAGCCTCCCCTGCCCCTGCCCGACACCCAGCCCCCAGATCTATCCTGGGTCTGTGAGACGACCGTGACCGTCGAGCACCCGATCACCCGCTTGGCGCTGCTGCCTATGGGGCAGATGCTCACCGGCGATCAACAGGGAGCGATCGCCCTTTGGCAGGGAACGGAGCTGGAACGTACCTGGGTGGGTCATGCCTACAGCATCGCCGCCCTCGCCTACTCCCCCGCGACGGCCATGGTGGCCAGCAGTGGCTACGATCGCACCCTCAAGCTATGGGAGCTAGATCGTCCGACACCCCAAGTGTTGCTAGAGCAAGGTGAACTGGTTACCGCCCTGGCATTTACCCAGGAAAGCCATCTGATCAGCGCTGGCCGCGATCGCCATCTGCGGCTGTGGGATCGCCACGGAAAACTGCTGCATATCTTTGAGGGACATAGCGCCCCGGTGGAGTCTCTAGCCGTCAGCCCCACGGCCCCGGTGATGGTAAGCGGCGATGCGGATGGCAACCTACGGGTTTGGAACCTAAACCTGCGCATCTGCCTGCGCCAGTTGGCCAAACATGGTGGATCCGTGAGCGCCATCGCCCTGATCCCCTCCCCCGACCCGGAAGAGCCGGAGCAGCAAACGGTAGTCACCGGCAGTTGGGACATGAGCATTCGTCTGCGACATCTGAATACCGGCGGACTGTACCATGCCCTATCCGGACATCTACTGCCCATTCGTACCCTAGCGCTGAGTGCCGATGCCCAGATCTTAGCCACCGGCAGTCAAGATAGCACCATCAAACTGTGGTCGGTGATCACCGGCCAACTCCTAGCCACCCTCACCGACCACACCGCCGCCATCGAGGCGATCGCCTTTCATCCCGACGGACGGCTGATCAGCGCCAGCCAAGATCGCACCCTGCGTCTATGGCGAGGACATTAGGAAGACACCACCAGCCGATACTTACCCGACTTCACCCGCTCCAACTTGTTGTCATTCACCCCAATCGATAGGATATTCAACAGGCGATCGCGGGCCGTAGTGCGGGCATCCTTGGGAATTTCCGGAGAAAAAATATGGCTAATCAAATCACTCGAACCCATCACCGCGTCGGGAGATGCCTCAAAGATAGAATGCACCACTTCTGTTAATGGTTGGGTGCGATAGTCAGCCAACATATAGTGCTGCCAGCCCGTATCGGCAGTAGAGGTTTTCCGTTTTGCGGTCGTCTTAGTCGTCTTGGCTTTTGCCTCAGATTTCTTGCGCCCTCGGGTACTAGCCGACTTAGCTGTAGTGGTCTTGGTAGTTGCAGGTTGGGTAGATGATTTCGGTGCCTTGGCGGTCGTTGTCTCGTCCTTAGCGATCGCTGGTGCTGGCTCACTGACCGGCTGAAGTTTTGGCTTGGGGCCAGGTTTTTGCCGTTTTGCTTTAGGAGCTGGGGTAGAGCGATCGACCGATGGAGATACTGCAGGAGGAGGCGTGGCACCGTTGAGGGTATGGGAAGACATTGGTTCAACCGTTGTCATAGACCCCGTATGGTTTGCTATGCCTAAGGTTTGACGAACGACTTGAATGGTTGTGTCAATACTTTCGATCCCTTTTCGAATCTGTGCAAGATCTGCTAAAAGCTGAGCTTCTTGAGCGGCTAAGTTTTCTCGGGCCTGCAACAAATTGACCTGCACCACATCTGAGGGATCTACCGATGTTGCGGAACGTTTCATGAAGATGACCTCTTAAATCTTTGGGGTGAATTTAATTAAAACACAGCTATGCGGATATCAAACCATACATAGACATTAATATCCTGAACTCATAGACCCTGAACCCATTGAGAAGACCACACCCAAACCTACAGATCATCCGTAGATCGCCAGAGCGCTATCCCAACCTGTGAAACAGCTCAATTCCAGCCCGGATGGACAGATACAACCCGCAACAGCTATGGAATCTGGGCTCATGGATAGCCGCTGTTCCATAACTTACCCCTAGGCATGAATTCTATCTCCAGGCTTGGAGATGGTCTTCTTTTCATAACCCAAGTTCGTCATCAGGCTACAACAACATCGTTGCCAACTGTATCGTGACTTTACAAATTACTGCTCCAGACATCCGGCTAAAACAGACATCTATACCCAGCATATTCCGACTCTGGCAAATGATCTATACGTTCGCAGACTTTTGATCGAGATTTTTGATAGATATGACTCATTTCGCTGGCCGTTTTGTCCCTAGCAGGCGATCGCTCCCTAATAGCCTCCGATCAGCCCCTAATTTTCTCTCAGCAAAGAGTATGCAGGGTCAATCTCTATCTAGATCAGAATCTAGAGATCAGAATCTAGAGATCAGAATCTAGATCAAACCAGGTCAAAGGTCAGATGATACTTGCAAGGTTCCAACACCCTGGGCGATCGCGATCAAAAACAACTACCCACCCATTTTTTATTCTGTATATCATGCCGTCATCATAGATTTCAGGGCAAGATCAACTATATCTAGTGGTCAACCCCAGGCTTATAGTTAAGCAGTAAAGTATCCGTGATCGACTATATCTAGTGGTCAATCACAGGCTTGATGGTTAAGCAGCAAAGTATCCGTGATGGTCTCTGCCATCAACGATCTATTGACGTTCAGTAACATTGACGTTCGGTCACATTGACGTTCCGTGACGTTCGGTCACATTGACGTTCCGTGACAACGATGGTTACCTCAGAGACAGGTATCTATCGCTGTAGAGATATATCTATAGATACCTGTCAATGATTAAGCAAGACTGTCCGAGGAAAAGCCATCATTAGCCAAGCCAGTCCCTTAGCCAGCATCAGGTTCTAGGCGAACCAGGCGACCGTTTGGATCATCGGTGAGCACATAGATTAGACCGTCCGGGCCCTGCTGCACATCTCGCACCCGTTGTCCGATGGCGATCGCTTCTTGGTCTACCACATTGCCAGCGCTATCTACTTGAATGCGCAACACCTCTTGGGATCGCAGACCTCCAGCAAATAAATGTCCCTGCCATTGAGGGATGCGATCGCCTCGGTAGATGAGCAGACCAGACGGGGCCTTGGCTGGTGTCCAAACGAGGCTAGGATCCACCATCCCCGGCCGCGACTGATCCGGTGAAATTTCACCCCCGGTATATTCCCTACTGTGGGTCACCAACGGCCAGCCATAGTTCTCCCCCGCCCGCACCCAGTTCAGCTCATCGCCCCCTCGGGATCCATGCTCTGTTGCCCAAACCTGACCGGTGACCGGATCTCTATCCAGGCCTTGGATATTGCGATGGCCATAGCTCCACACCGCATCATCGGCCGCATCATCACCGACAAAGGGATTGTCGTCTGGAATCGAGCCATCATCATGAATGCGCACAATCTTACCCAGACGGCTGTTTAGATTCTGTGCCTGGCTGCGAATTAGCTCACCATCCAGTTGCACCGGCGGGTTGCCGCCATCGCCAATCGACACCAGCAGCGTATCATCAGGCAGCCAGACCAGCCGCGATCCGAAGTGCTGGGTATCGGGTTTCGCACGCCCCACCTCAAAGACTACGGTCCAATTTCTCAAAGAGGTGCCGTCGAATTCTGCGCGACCCACACGGGTTTGGTTAGCGTTGCGATCGCCGCTGGAGTAGGTAAAGTAAACCCAGCGGTTGTCTTCAAACTTGGGATGAACGGCAATATCTAACAGCCCGGCTTGCCCTTCAACGAGCAGATTGGGCAGGCCAGGAATGGGCGTGGGATCGAGGGTTCCATCTCGAATAATCCGCAAACGGCCAGGACGCTCAGTCACCAACATCGTGCCATCTGGCAGCCAATCCATGCCCCAAGGATGTTCTAGATTATCCATGACGGTCACCGGCTGCACCGAGACAGGATCAGCGATCGCCACCGCTGCGTCCGTCTCTTCATCCACCGCTTCATCCACCTCCATCACCTCGGCTTGTGGATCGCCTTGCTCCGTTGCAGACGGATCGCTCGGCTCGGCAGAGAGATTGGGGGTGCTGCAGCCCATGAGAGCAAGCAGCGCAAAGCTAGCGGTATAGTGCCGAAGTGACATGGATTTCAGGGACATAGGTTCAACAGGATGGAGCAACATCAATCACCGCAGCCGCAGATGACATCGCGAGACCTAGCGAGATTGTTAGGATAAGTCTAACAAACTAACCCCGATCGCAGCGCCCGAACTGCCGCCTGGGTGCGATCGTCAGCACAGAGTTTACTAAGAATGTGGCGCACATGGGTTTTGATCGTACCTACCGTCACGTCTAAGGCGTTGGCAATTTTGGCATTGCTACCACCAGCCACAATCAGTTCTAAAATCTCTAGCTCGCGATGGGTTAATGGAAAGGTATCAATAATTGTTTGATACTCTGGCTCCGACGCCGTAATTGATATCCCTGCAGGGGGATTGTCCATGGAGCCGTAGGACTGGCGCATGTTGCGTAGAATAATATTGGCGATCGCTGGATCAATCCAAGCCTGGCCAGCAGCCGTTGCCTGAATGGCTTCCACCAACTGCTCGACTTGCACATCTTTCATGCAATACGAGTCTGCACCGGCACCAAAAGCGGCCAACACCGCATCTTCTTCATCATGCATCGTGAGGATGATAATCTTGACGGGAGGGGCATCTATCTCAGCTTGCTTAAGTTGAAACTGACGGGTCAGCTCAATGCCGTCGAGATCCGGTAGGCCGATGTCGATCAGCGCCACATCGGGCTGGGTTCGCTGTAACATCTGCAGGCCAGTTCTACCATCTTTGGCATCTCCCACCACAGCAATGGTGTCATATTGCTCTAGGGTGGCTCTGAGACCCATTCGAGTCAACGCATGATCTTCAACTAAGGCAACGCGGATCGGGGTCATGACTCAATTACCTCTGACGTGTGAACGTGTGGGTAAGGTCAAACACCATTTACCCAGTTTCACTATGACGAGAAATGCTGGGAAACAGCATCTATCTTTGGATAGACTACGAATCTATGGGGCGGCTGGCTCTGATGAGGGCGATCGCTCTTCATCCTAAAAAACGAGTCCCGTCTATGCAACCGCAACCGCATGACCCATCAGCGATCGCCCCTAGACACGGTAGAAATCACGGACATGGTCTTGGGTACAAAACCTAACGAACGATTGAAGCAACCCCCCGGGTACCTTAGCAAAGATCTAACCAGAGGCGTACTACGAACTAGAGAGAGTCAGCCAATAATAGAGCTAGGTGTGCACGGTCAAGATACATACAATGACAATGCCCCGACAATGCACCGATAATGCCCCGGCAATGCCCCGTGGTCAACGCCCTATTCGTTGCCTTTTCTCCAACCCTTCTCTAGATTTTTGTTACGTTCAGATATCATGCAGCCAAATTATCGCGATTTGCCATTTCCCCATGACGTGGGGCATATGGATCTTTGTTCAGAAGTTGTACGCAATATTCAGCTTGGTCTCACTATCTGGCATTTGCCCGAGCCCAATGATCCGACATCGTTAGAACTCGTGGCGTTTAATCCAGCGGCCGTTCACGTAACGGGGGTGCCGCTTAATCAACGGGTGGGCGATCGCTTGGTGGATTGCTTTCCAGACCTCGTGCGGCAAGATCCAACGTTGCTCAACCACTACGCAGCGATCGCCTGCACCGGACGCACCAGTTCTCATCGCGCTGAATCCTACTACAGCACAACAACAACGGTCGGCATCTACCGCGTGCAGGTCTTTCCCTTACCCAACCGCTGTGTGGGGTTGGGGTTTGAAGATATTACGGAACACCGGCTGATGGAGCAGTCTTTGCGGGAGAGCGATCGCCGCTATGAAACCCTAGCGAAGCTCTTGCCGGTGGGCGTTTTCCGCACCGACCACCAAGGGAATCGGCTATATGTCAACCAGAGTTGGTGTGCCATCACGGGTGTGCATACGCCGGAGGCGTCGGGTTCCCAGTGGGCGGCGGCGCTACATCCCATTGATCGCGATCGGGTTGTGGCAGAATGGCAGCGCTGTGTGCAGGCGCAACTACCTTTTCAGCTAGAGTATCGCTTTCTGCGCGACGACCAAACCGTCACCTGGGTACTGGGTCAGGCTATTCCCCAAACCAATGAAGCTGGGGAAGTTGTGGGCTACATTGGCACCATTACCGACATCAGCGATCGCAAACAGGCAGAGTTGGCTATCAAAGATAGTGAAGAACGCTTCCGCGCTACCTTTGAGCAGGCGGCGGTGGGCATTGCCCATGTATCACGCCAAGGACAGTGGCTGCGGGTCAACCAAACCCTATGCAACATTTTGGGCTATAGCCGAGATGAGTTGATGGCGCAGAGGTATCAAGACGTGACGCCGCCGGAATACCTAGAGCGCGATCGCCAAATTATTGATCAATTATTTCAGGGAGAGGCAGAAACCTGCAACCTGGAAAAAGAGTATGTGCGCCACGATGGATCACGGATCTGGGTCAAAATTACGGCTTCAGCCGTGCGCAGTGCTTATCCAGCCGACGTGAGCATCCAGGCATGGCTCCAGTCATCTATAGACAACGACGATCGCACGGAGCAGGTGCAGTATCTCTTAGCCGTCATTGAAGATATTAGTGAACGTAAGCGATCGGAAATTGCGTTGCGAGAACGGGCTGAGGAACTGACCTATATCAATGCGTTGCTATCTCGCACGACTGCCTTACTCAAACATCGCAACGAAGAACTGGATCAGTTTGCCTATGTTTCATCCCATGATCTAAAAGCTCCCCTGAGGGCGATCGCTAACTTATCAGAATGGATCGAAGAAGATCTAGGAGATAAGCTACCGCTAGAAAATCAACGGCAAATGCAGCTCCTGCGCGGACGGGTTCATCGCATGGAGGCCTTGATTAATGGATTGTTGGAATATTCTCGCGTCGGACGCATTGAGATTCAAGAAGAAACAATCAACCTCAACGATCTGCTGCTAGAGGTAATCGATCTTCTAGATCCTCTTCCAACATTTATCCTCCATCTACCGCCCACCATTCCTACCTTCACAACCAAGCGACTGCTACTACGCCAAGTGTTGGCCAACTTGATCAGCAATGCCATCCAACACCACCATCGTAATGATGGGAATATTTTTATCCATATTAAAGAGTTGGAAACCACCTACGAGTTTGCGATCGCTGACGATGGCCCTGGCATTGATCCCAAATATCACAGCAAGATCTTCACCATTTTCCAAACCCTTAAATCACGAGATGTGAATGAAAGTACCGGCATCGGTCTAGCCATTGTCAAAAAAATCATTGAAGCTGAAGGATGCAGTATTTGGCTCAAATCCCAGGAGCAAGAAGGCTGCACCATTTACTTCACCTGGCCCAAAGCCATCCTTCGCCCATCCTAGTAGAATGCTTAGAGTGCGTATAGCCTGCGGCATGGCTTCGCTAAAGCGTCAGCGTAACGCATTAAGATAAGATGGTGCGACGAGTCATCTACTCTAAGGTATGCGACTAACTCGGGTGGCGAAATTCTGCGATCGCGTTGGCGATAGTTCTCTGGCCTTGAGGATCGCTGCGCCCAAGAAGGCATAGGACAGGACGCCAATCACGGCTAACAGGAAAAAGCTAAGAATACCGATCGCATTCCAGAGAGCATGGAGCAAGGATGAACTTAGGTAACCAATGGCGAGAATCGTCCAGCGACTGCGGGGTTTGAGGACACTGAGTCCAATAAAATAACCAAAGTAGCCACTGTAGGCCATATGTCCCGCGATCGAACCTAGAATGCGGGGAATCAGTAGATGCAGACCCACAAGCTGTCCTAGGTCTTGCCCACCCTGCATGGAAACACTGTTAATAATATCGGGTACATATTGCCCCAGGGTCTCGATCAGGGTAAATCCGGCCGCTGATGCCACGCCGATTAAAATGCCGTCCAACGGTTCCAGTACGCCCCACCGTTCTCGCTGGGGCGATCGCAGCCGATGACCTAGGGCAACGCCTAGAAAAATAGGAATGGCTTTCAGCAACTCTTCCATCAAGCCAGCGCCAAAGAACATACGCACGAGCAGTTCCATGAAGCCAATGGATTCAATATTTTGCGGAATGCTGCCGGGCAAGATGCTTCGAAATACTAAGATAAATAATGGTAAAACTGGACTCAGGAGCAGGACGACGGTCATGAGGGCAGAGCCGACCAGCAGCCACCAGGGTTTTGTCTTGCCGCAGAGCAAATAGACAAAGTAGCAGGCTCCGCTAGAGACGTAAAGCGCTAAGACTGGGTTGAATAACTCCGGTACGCCGTTGGCGAGAAACAGGAGTACCACGAAGGATACGGTAATCACACCGGGGATGAGGTAGGCTTTGCTGCTGAGTTCGCGACCTTTGGACACGATGGGCAGGAGCTGGCTGAGGCTGAGGGCATCGGTGTCGGCTTGGGAGACCACGGGGGCTGGCACGGGAGGGCGGGTGGTGCCCGCGTTGCCGGTGCGGCGGTTGCCAGAGGGTACGGTTCCTCTGGGTGTGGTGGTTGCTTCGAAGATAAATTCTGGCCCGTTGCGTCCCAGCCGAATGCGATCGCCCGTTTGCAGGGTCTGGCAGCCCACCAAGGGCTGTTGATTGATGTAGGTGCCGTTGGCGCTATTCAGATCGCAGGCCTGCCATGCCGCTCCATCAACGTCAGCGATAGCTTGAAACTTCAGGTGCTGGCGAGAGACTTCGCCATAGCGGGCGGAGTCTAGGACGAGCTGGCAGAGTTTTGGCTCGCGTCCGACGGTGAAGTCTGGCGACAGGGTATAAACCGGATCACTCGATTGACCCGTATTCAGGTGGCGGAGGATGGCGGGATAGGCTCCAGTCATAGTGGCTTGGGGAGAAGGAGTGGGGTCAAAAACCGTACAATCACTCCCCTACTATAAACAGAGTCGTCTCCTTGAGGGCGATCCATCAGCCATTGCTCACCTGGCACTATCCCCAAAAAATTTTAGGCGCTTCGCGCCAGCAAAGGGCAAGAGGGCAAAAGAGCAGAGGGCTAGGGAGTGCCTCGGATGTGACAGACAATCCGAAACCCGACATTATAGTCGTAGTGGGACGCAGGGTTGACATAGTCACGGTTTGCAGATCGACAACTCCTCGGTTTGTTGAGCCAAGATCCACCACGTAAAACGCGTATGTCTTTCTGCTCATCAGAATTCCAGACACTTCCATCCATTGGCGCGCCTTCGTAGTTATCGTGCCAAGGATCCAAACACCATTCGCACACATTTCCGTGCATATCACACAGACCAAAGGCATTAGACACCCCAAAATATCCTACCAGCGTTGTTTTTTTGCGATATGTTTTTGGGGAAGCGTCGCCATAGGTAGAGCTTCCGTCATAGCGGACTACTTCAGGGTTCCTGGCATAGAGGTAATTGCCGTCATAATTCGCTACTTTAGGGCTTATTGTTTCACCAAAGTGGAACGGAGTTGTGGTTCCAGCTCGACAGGCATATTCCCACTCCGCTTCACTGGGCAGGCTATAGGATCGCCCTGTGAAGGCAGAAAGCCGAGCGCAAAACTCCATCGCATCCTCCCAAGACACCCGTTCAACCGGATGCATATCACCCTTGAACTCTGAAGGAGCCGGATCTAGATCACGCTCTACTCTAGACATCACTGCCACGGCCCGCCACTGCTCTTGAGTAATGGGATAGCGGCCCATGAAAAAGGTCGGCATGGTAACAAGATGTTGGGGCCCCTCACTGTCTCTCCGTTCCAGTTCATCGTCTGGGGATCCCATGAGGAAGGTGCCGCTGGGGATGAGAACCATTTCTAGGCGAATATCGTTCCCGAGATCTTCAAAGAACCGACGATTGATTTTGGTTTGTTGATGAATGGCGAATTGGGTCATGGGGGAAGCAAAGGAATATGATTAACACCGTAGAAGTCGAGGTTATAGGTGGGGTTCGCGATGGTTGCCCTACCAAGCTCCTCCCACTGCGAGAGAGTGTCTTAGACGTGGCAGACCACACGAAAACCGAAGTCGTTGAAGCGAACCACGGGGATGTCATAGTTGCAGTACGCAGACCGGCAAAACCTAGGATTGATGCCCCAAGACCCGCCACGTCTAACGCGTCTATCCCTTGCACCATCTGCATCCCAGGCGCTTCCATCCGTCGGCGCTCCCTCATAATTTCCATGCCAGGAATCTAAACACCATTCCCACACATTTCCATGCATGTCGCACAGGCCAAAGGCGTTGGCCACTTCGAACTGCCCCACCGGAGTTGTTTCTTTTCGATACTCTCCCTTAGGGCCATCACCATAAATCCGAGTGCCGTCATAGTTAGCCACCTTAGGGCTGATGGTTTCACCAAAATGAAACGGGGTAGTGGTTCCAGCTCGACAGGCATATTCCCACTCCGCTTCACTAGGCAGGCTATAGGATCGCCCCGTATGAACAGAGAGACGAGCACAAAACTCTATGGCATCCTGCCAAGTCACACGCTCCACCGGACGCGTATTACCTTTGAAACGGGAGGGATCTGTCTCTAGATCTTGCTTTACCTTGGGCATCACTGCCACGGCCCACCACTGAGCCTGGGTGATGGGATAGCGACCCATGAAGAAGGGAGGAACAGTAACTTCATGCTGCGGGCGTTCTCTATCCTCGCCTTCGCCCTCAGGCGATCCCATGAGAAATCGTCCACTGGGAATCGCCACCATCTCTATGGATATTTTTTTCGGTAACTGTTCGACATAGTGCCAGCCTGAAGCAAGTTGATAGGTGATCTCCCATCTCCGACCCACCCGCTGTAGAGTAGCAGCGTGGCTATACAAACGTTGAAGGGTTGGGATATTTGGAAAAGAGGGTGGTTCTTCTACATCCTCAATCACAGTCGCAACATCAAAGCTGAAGTCTTCAAGAGGCGGAAAGCCTGGGAACTCTTGCTCATTATCTGAGACGGGGTCTGATGGCTCTGGTGCCAGCAACCGCTCTGCCATCGCCTCAAACTCACTGCCCAAGCCCCGCAAAATTGTCGCTGTGACCGTGGCAAAGGCAGCTAAAAACTCCGTTTCCTGTTGATTCTGCCCTGTCCCTGGCATTCTCAACAAGGCCCGAAACTCTGATACTGACTTTCCTAACCCCTTCGCCACATACTGCGATACTGCCTCCACTACGTTGATCGCATCCATCACCAAAGACCCACCTCTCAAGCGCTGACGGACAGCTTCATCCAGCACCTCATAAACAACACGCTCCGCATTTTCCACCGTCGGTACAGTACCGCTACTAACCTGGAATAAACCGCTCATGAGCACTTCCGCCACATGAACCGCATTCGCACGGGGCAGCATCGCTTGCCTGATCAATCGCACAATGGGCAGCGTAATCACCGGTGCAGAAGCCAGCAGAGTGGCCAAATGGCGCGCCGTGGGAGGTGCCAACAGCAAAAAATCATCCACGATCTCTGTGAGTTCTGCTGCATCGGATGCTGACGGTTCAGCCCCCGATATCATGGCCGGTTCCGCATCCCACACAACCCCCAACACCTGCCCCTGCCGCCCTGCCACCACCCGAGCCAAGTCGGCTAGGGAATCTGGTTCAAGGGTGACCACCGGCAATCGCATCATCCCTACCCCAACAGCCGCCTGCACCCGTCCCCGATCCCAATACGATCGCGCCTTAGGATCCAGGCGATCGCTTGGTAAACCAGCCTGCTTCGCCTGAAGCTCCACCACCACCGATCGCGTCAGTGCCGTCCTGGCCCATAGCCGTTCTGGAAAGACCTGACAGATCACCGTCGGCAACGCAGCAGACCAAATCGCCATCAAGTTTTTCATCCTGCCATCATGCCAAGCCGGAGCCACACAATCACTGACCATAACCACCATTCGACGGCGATCGCCCGTCAACAGCTCCTTGGGCCTGTGAGAAATGCCATTGCGTGACGTAAGCTCCAACCGATTAGTACCATGCTGCACATACCACACTCGCACATCCCGGAACACACCATAGCGCGACAAAAATTGCCGCAAATCTTTCTCTAGACGCTGCCATAAACACATGGAAAGACTAGCATCAAACACCAAGGCAACATCAAACCATAGCTCCGATGCCGGCTGGAGTACCGGCTGCCATACGCCTGCTTCTGCAATCCGTTCCGCCGTTGCTCCCTCATCGATCACCGTTGCCAACCCAGCGGCTATCTGACGAGCCAGGGGACGGAGCGATCGCGCTAGCTGAAGCGTGTGAGCAATTGCTGGTGCATCGGGAACGGGAATCGGCCTGTAGGTATCCGGAAATGCCAAAGATGGACGTTCCATGGGTTCTGGTACCAGTTCCGCCTCAGGCTCCGGAGGGATAGGCTCTTCCAGTCCTTCATCATCTTCTAGATATTCATCTTCTGGGTATTCATCATCTGCTAGATGTTCTTCTAGATGTTCGTTGTCTTCTACACCGTCATCTACCCAATCATCCTGTTCCAGAGACTGCAACTCTGGCTCTGGCTCTTCCAGCTCGCCCGCTATGCGCGTCATCAGCCAAATGGCATCAGCAATTTCCCGCCCCGTCAGCCCACGCTGGTTCAGGGTCGAGATCAACTGTTGCAACGACGGACTTAGGCAGGGTTCGATAACTAATCCTCCTCACTCAAGCCTTTCAACAGCAGGGCTTGAAGCTGTTCTCGCTGATCCTGCCCCGGCTGCACCTCGCGAGTCAACAAATAGACCACGTTTAAGAGCTGATCCGTCGCCACATCCGCCGTTTGCTCCTTGCCCTTAGCCACAAATCGCTCAACCAACGCTGTGACTTCTTGCTGCATATCGCCCCAGCGGGCTTCATCCTGTCCTCGTTTGAGGTGTGCTTCCACAATGCGCTCTAGGGCCTTGGGTCTCTGGCTAGGATCAGGCATCCGTAACCGCAGGCAGCGGCGCAAAAATGCAGGCGGAAAATCTCGCTCCCCATTGCTAGTCATCACCACAAACGGAAATTCACGACAAAACACGCGTCCCCCTCGAACATCAGCCGAAACATCCGCATCTGCTGTCCGAACGCTAACGGTATCTAAACCTGGCTCATCCTTGCAACGCACCAGCTCAGGAATTTCATACCGCCCTTCTTCAAACAGATTCAGAAGGTCATTGGGCAAGTTAATATCGCACTTATCAATCTCGTCGATCAGCAACACTCGGGGAAGGTGAGAGGGTAGAAATGCCGTACCCAAAGGGCCAAGGCGGATATAGTCACCCATGGCCCGCTCCCGCTTGAGTTGGGCATCTTGCAAACGAGCGATCGCATCATACTGATATAGGGCGTCTCGAACCAGCGATCGGGCACTCACCGCCCAAGACAAAACCACGCCTAACTTCAGCTCATGGGCTACGGCATAGGCCAACGATGTTTTGCCCGACCCCGGCTTGCCTGTCACCAACAGCGGTCGCCGCAGATGCAGTGCTGCATTCACCGCGTTCAGAACATCCGTATCGCCATCATCCAGCCGAAAGCTTTCCCCCCTCTCCTTGCCGCGAATGTCAGTCTCAGCTAAGTCTTGGACTTTCTGCCAGCGCTTTTCACTAGAGGCTTCCTCCGCTCCAAAGTCCTCATCCGTCATAAAACTCCGCCAAGCAGGCGCTTCGGGCATCTGAGTTAGGGGAAGCGATCGCCCATTGCCTTGAAATAATGTCCATGGGTTAGTGGTCATGGTAGGTCTCCAGCAAACGATCTAAGCACTTGGCCAAGCAAAAAATTGGGTTTTCTTCCGAGGGATATCTGGCACATAGGTTGGATCTTCGTAGAATACCCCGACACACATTTGACTGGTGATCCGCTGACGATCGCGAGTTCTTGGAAGTTCATCTAGAAATTGAAATCGAGAGTGGGCAATTAAGCAATTAAAGGTTTCATCGCGATCTGATCGCTCAGCTCCTCCCTCTCCCTCACACATCCACAGCGCGATGGGAATTCCTGATCGCACTAACTTCTCCCAACCCTCAAGATACTGCTCTCCAGGGCCCAGCCAATCACCAAAACAGCGAAATCCTGAATGGTCTTCCAAGCGACTCATGTGCGCCTGGTCAGAATCCAGCCAGTTGAGATGGGTTAGGCAGGCAGCATCACCATCGGGGATATTGGCTTGAAACCGTTGCCAGCCAAGTTTAAGTTGATTGTGCAACTCTGCCGCACCGGAATGATCAGCATTGAAGCGATCAGAGCAACCCACAACAATAGAATAATGGGTAAAGATATCTGCTGCTCTACCACACCAGGTATGTAGCGGATCACCTAATAAATCAATCGGAACAAACAACTTGATCGATAATAGCCAAGGTTGTAATGGATCAGGGAATTCTCCTGATAAATCTCTAGCGGTGAACTTAACCAATTCGTCTAGAAACTGCGGAAAATAGTCTAGACCAACAGACGGGTTATCTTCCATCAATGGTTTTTGTACGACTTGGTTAGTACTTCTTTCTCGATAGTAAAGTTTGGGATGAACACGTACTTTGCGGCTACTCTGCTGTTCCCAAAAGAGCGTAACGACAAGATGACATAAGTTTGGAGGCTCAAGTGCTTGTGTGGTGTCACACTCTGACTGAACAGGTACGAGATTAGATGCTGATCCTGGAATCGGTTGTTTTGATGACACAGGGGGCAGTTCCCCGGCTAAAAAATTTTCTGTCCCCGACTCACTGACCATCGTGGAAGACGTACGGACAAGGATAATAGGTTCTCCAACACGTTCAACAATGGGACGTTGGGTCACTCCAGCCAAATGATCGTACAGATATTGATCTAGATCTGTGCTTCTAAAAATTGGCTTTTGATGGCGACATGGATCCAGTCCATCGACCAAGATTTTGGTTACGGTACTTAAAGGAGATTCAAGGTCTTCCCAAGAGGATTCAAACTCACGGGATGCCGCAATGAAGAAGCGATCGCGTCCTTGCCAAGATGACGAACTGAGAAGATTTAGAGACGTTATGAACTCTCCAGAATGGCAACAATCAAGGATGACAACTTTCTGCTGAACAGGACTTTTAGCCAGCAGTTCTTGTAACCATTTAAAACTGACACCCCAGCAGCGTTTATCCCCATCATTCGTCACTAAAAACCCTTCTGAAACACCGCCCTTGCTCACCCGCATTCCATGCCCTGAGAAGTAGAATAGTGCGGTATCTGGAATGCTAGACCCCTCAGGATTGAACAAGCGAATTAGAGCCTCTTCAAGATCATCTTGCGATACGGAGGTCTTTTTTCCCACCCGAAGCTGCTTCTGTTCTACAGTTTCCGGCAAGCGCTTCACTTGAAACTCACCGTACTCTGACAAGAGATGAGCGATCGCCTCCGCGTCATGGGCTGGAGCCTGAAGCGACTTAATATGCTTATACGTATTAATGCCGACCACAAGGGCATCTCGAACCATAGCCAACAGGACACCTTGAACTAGATGTGCTTCACTAGAGCAGCACTGTTGCAATCCTCACCAGTATAGCCATGAAAAAACTGCAACCCGTACAGATTGACGACAATACCATCATTTATGTCGAAGCCGCAGACGACATCGACACCTCCGATCTCAACCTCGCCCCTGAAGAACCTGAAGAACCCGAAGAAGCAGTGCGAGGCGGACAAAAATCACCCCTATGGGATCCTCGTCGCCCCACTCCACCCAGTCACCCCACCCCCATCCAAACCCTCAGCACCACCATCCGCAGCTACACCAGCTACACCCTCAACGCCATCAAAGACTCCTTCTACGACGTCGCGACCGCCAACGTCTCAAAAGTCACCATGGAATTTGGCGTCAACGTAGACGTCAAAGCCGGCATTCCCTACATCGCCAACGGCACCGCCGCCTGCAACGTCAAAGTCACCGTAGAATGCACCTTCACCCCACCAGCCACTACCAGCAACTAGCGCTAATCTCAGCCCTTAAACGACAAGAGAGCGATCGCCCCGTATCAATATGAGACGTATCTGGGCAAGACTCTTAACTGAAACTCATGAAACGCTCATCTTCAGACTCCATAGTAGAAAGTGTCAGAGGCAATACAGTACGTATTACCTATCCGTCACTCAAACGTAAGGAGTCCAGATCTATGAAACGCATGATTATTGCCGGTTTCTCACTACTTGCTCTTACCGCAGTTGGTATTGAAGCGATCGCAACTCCAGTTGTCAGTTCCACCACCGTTGCAACCCGCCATCGCGATAGCTCGCTTCCCAATCCCCACAACTTTGATGAAGCGATGCAGACCGTTGAAGAACGCACGAGTGAGTTGAGCAGTCCCTATCGTGCTGGGGTTGAACCTGCCGCCACCCGCCATCGGGATAGCGACCAACCCAACCCCCACAGTTTTGAAGAAGCAATGGAGTCTGTTCATCAGCGAGATGATTCTGCACCTGGCGTCTTTCGGAGCGATAACCTATCTCCCTCCACTCGCCATCGGGATAGCGATCAACCCAATCCGGTATTTGGCAACGACTTGGGATAGATGACCCGCCATCGGGATAGTTTCTTACCCAATTTTCAGAGCCTTAAAGAAACGCTGCAATCAACTCGTTACAGCGATGATAAGCTGCCCAATCCTCAGTTTGTTTTAGCATAACATTCCTGATTTGGGCACAGTTAAGATATAAACAACTCACTCGAATACGTTGCATCTCCTAGTCCCTCGACTGGGAGTTTTTTTTTGCATAAAGAATCCACTCTGACTCCCCTTCTCCCCTCGTGGGAGAAGGGGTTGGGGGTTGAGGGGGACAGATGGGTTAGCTCATCCAATATCAACCAAACTGATCACCGCCATAGCTGATCAAGCGATCGCGCCCTAAAAACGTCGTGACCATTCCTGGGGCCAGCGTTCAATGACCACCTTGGTTTGGGTAAAGAACTCAACCGCGTGCTGCCCTTGTCCATGCAGATCGCCAAAAAAGCTATCCTTCCAACCGCTGAACGGAAAAAAGGCCATAGGTGCCGCCACGCCAATATTAATGCCAATATTACCCGCCTCCGCCTCATAGCGAAACTGACGCGCGGCTGCACCGCTGCTGGTGAATAAGCAAGCCATATTGCCATACTGCCCACGATTAATTAGAGCGATCGCTTCCTCAATGGTATCTAGATGGATCAAGCTGAGAACCGGGCCAAAAATTTCCGTGCGGGCCAAGTCGCTAGATGGATCTAGATCTTGCAAAATGGTGGGACGGATAAAATGTCCCTGCTCATAGCCAGGAATCTGAGGACGGCGGCCATCAATCAAAATCTTCGCGCCTTCATCTGCGCCTTGCTGAATCAACGCCTCAATGCGCAGCTTACTTTGGGCCGAGATCACCGTCCCCATCTGCACACCCTCCTCCAGACCATAGCCCACCTTACGGTTCTCCGCCACCGAAGCGATCGCCTCCGTAAAATGATCCTTCGCTTGCCCCACCGTGATCGCGATCGATGCCGCCAAACAGCGCTGCCCGGCACAGCCAAAGGCACTATCCGCCATAATGCGAGTGGTCATATCCATATCCGCATCAGGTAACACAATCACCGGATTTTTGGCACCACCCTGGCACTGGGCCCGCTTCCCCGCCGCCGCCGCCCGACTGTAGACATACCGCGCCACAGGGCTAGAACCAACAAAACTAATTGCCCGCACCAACGGATGATCCAGCAGTGCATCCACCGCATCTTTGGCACCATGCACAAGATTCACCACCCCCGGCGGTAGATCAAGCTGGTGGATTAATCCCATAATCCGCTGCATAGTCAACGGCACCTTTTCCGACGGCTTGATCACACAAGTGTTACCACAGGCGATCGCGTAGGGTAAGAACCAAAAGGGAATCATGCCAGGAAAGTTAAACGGCGCAATAATGGCCGTGACGCCCAAGGGTTGGCGGATCATGGTTTCATCAATCCCCCGAGCAATGTCTTCGGAATTATAGCCCTGCATCAGCATAGGAATGCCGCAGGCCACCTCCACATTTTCGATCGCTCGCTGCAGTTCGCCCCGCGACTCCGCCAAGGTTTTGCCACACTCCTGGGTGATAATGTGAGCGATCGCTTCCCGGTCTTGCTCCAGCAACTGCCGTAGATGGAAAAGATAGCGCACCCGATCCGTAGGCGGAATGCGCCGCCAGCCTGGAAAGGCAGCTTGCCCTGCCTGCACAGCAGCATCCACCTCCTCCGCCATTGACAAAGGCACCTGCCCAAGAGGATCGAGGGTAGCAGGGTTAATCACCGGCAAACAATCGGCAGCGGATGCGCACCATGTCCCGTTGATATAGTTGAGCAAAGGCGTTGCGGCACTCATAGATGGTAGGTCAATCCATAACAAGTCTATCCCTAGCATCAGGGATCAGGTGCATCCTGAAGGTAGCCAGCAACACAGACATCCTGCCAACAACCCCACAGTCAGGGAACGCTTAGCAACGTAGGGTGCTGTTAGGCGAAGCCGTAACGCACCGTCTCGCAAACTGTTGAAACGTTACGCTAGCGCTACTCATCACGTCATCGAATTCAGGTCTATGCTATTAACCATCTTGATGTTGATAACGGGTGCCCTCGGATTGCGCCTCGGCTATACCCTAGCCCAGCAAGGCTTGACCGCCGAGAATGCCATCCAACACTACCAGCGCCAGGTCTATATCATCGCCTCTGTAGCCCTGGGCATAGGCACCTTTCTAGGTGTTCTACTAACGGCAGGACGGCATAGCCCTTGGCTGCCCTCCTTGCTATTGCTCTATGCAGGAGCCTATTTTTGGCAGGTTATTTTACTGCTCTGTTGCTTTTGTACAGGCTTACTGATGGGGCTAGAATGTCCAGGCTGGCGCGATCGCTCTCGCCTACGGCAACTTATTCTTTTTCTAGCGATTAGTCTATCTGCCATGGTGGTTCTGGTCTATCAGAACTTACCCGTCACCCACTTAGTGCGATCGCCCCGCCTGTCTGACGACATTGTTCTGCAAACCACCCCCTATAGCTGCTCCGCCGCCACCATCGCCACCCTCTCTCGCATCGTCCATCCCTCCGCCCAAACCACCGAGCGGGACGTGGTGGAACTGGCGGGCACCAGCCGTCAAGGCACCAGCACCATGGCCGAACTCCAGGCCATGAAAGCCCTAGGGTTGGCACCGCGCTACGAACGGGGACTGACCCTAGAGGACTTAATCGATCGTCAGCAACTGGCGGTTTTGCACGTGATTGAACCCGTGGTTGGAGCCAGAATCCAACATGCGATCGCTCTCCTTGCCATTGATGTAGACTACCAAGTCGTCATAGTAGGCAATCCGCTCTATGGTCTGCAGGTCAAAACCTTCGAGGAGCTAACGGATGGCTATTGGATCCGGGCGGCCGTTTTTGTCACCGTGTCGTCGCTGGATGCATGGCCCAGCGGTGGAGCGCTTTAGTTGCCAGGGGTGAGGAACACGCCGATACCGTTATGCACCCGCGCCACCGTGCTCGGGGGACGGTTGAGCACTTGATTGCCCAGCAGCAGCGTCGTGGAACTACCGCCATCAAGATTCAGGGCATCGATCGCTCCCAGAGCCTGCATAATCTGAGCGGTTTCAGTAAGGCTAGGCCCACTGCCGCCAACCCGGTTTTGCATGGTGGCCATGATCAGCTTGCCATCACTCAACACCCCAATGGCGCTGCGCACCGCCCGCTCTTGGATGAAAGCAGTACTAAAGCCTTCCGCTTGGGCATTCAGCACCACCTGCCGGTTTTGCAGCAGCAGCGGCCCTGCACCCACAATGTGCGGGTAGGCATCAAAGGCGGCGGGGCTAGCGGCGGCATCAACTTGTACCATCGTGCCGGGAGATAGGCTAGCGGCGACTCGGCTGTCCGATCGCACCACCAGTAGATAGCCGTCGCTGGGAATCGGGAAGGCGCTACTGCCGGCGCTGCCCCCTGGCTGCTGCTGAACAACTTGCCCACCGCGCACGGTCACGATGACCTCGTTATCAATGAGCGGACTGTAGGTTGGGCCCCAGTCGGGTGTGTAGCGGGAGGTGCCAGCCTGCACATAGCCACTGTTGAGGTGGAGCACAGCCAGGCGATCGCCCGTTGACAAAGTAGCCGTTTGGGGCAGGGCCAGGCGACCCATAATCACATTACCGTTATCATCCCAGGCGATCGCCCCCCGGTTGAGAATCGGCCCCGAGAGCCAGCGGCCGTTTTGGCGAATGGCTCCCAGGGGGTTGAAGTTATTGCGGTTGAAAAATCCAGCATTGATGGCAGCGATCGCCCCCCATTCCTGAGTTGCCGTCACCAAGGGCGTAATGCCCACCATCTGGGATGAGTTACCCCAAATGGGCCCCAGGGAAATTTCGGACAGACGGGGATCGACCACCAAGGACACGACCGGAAACTGGTTGCTGCCCAACTGCACAGTGTCCTCTCGCCATTCCATGCCCGGAGCCCAGGCAATGCGGCGAGGTGGGGCAGCGATGGAGCGGAGGTCTACCACCAAGCGATCGGGGTTGGGCAATGTCCATACATCTGGGGTTTGGGACGAGGCCCGAATACGCACCGTTGTTTGGTTCCCCTGGGTGGTGATGCCCAACACGGGAGAATTGGCGCTGCGGAGTTGGGTGGCGATCGCCTGCACAGCCGCAGAGTCGGCAGCAGCATCCACAGAGAGCACCAGGTCGCCCGTCCCCGACTGCAGTTGCCAAGAGGCGGGCTGCTGCAGGTCTACCACAATGCGATCGCCCCAGCTTTGCCGACTGTGGCGCACGCCGGAGACCTGAGACTGGGGCGTGGTGATGATGAGCGTGGTGCCGTTAGGAGCCAGTTGCCAATTCAGCTCACTCACCAGATCGGTGATGTCCAGAAATCGCTGGGTAGGCGTCAGCCAGGTGGCCAAGTTCAAGGGCTGGGTCGTGGGATCGGAATACCACTGCACCGGCTGCACCGACGGATTAGCGCTATCAAGCAATTCTGCTCCCAGCACCTCCAAAAGAGCCGCATCTGTCAAGCCAATGCGCTGCTGCCGCTGGCTCCATCCCCCCACAAAGGTGCGTCCATTTAGGTAAATGCGGTTTCCCTCCTGTTCCAACGGAGCCAGGCTAGACTGCTGAGGCGAGGACGGCAGCCACGAGGGCGTCGAGGTGACCGCAACCTGCTGGGAGAAGACGGGGCGGGCGACTTCCCCTGTCATGATAAAGGTGCCGAGGAGGGCAGCCAAGACCGATGCGTAGCTATGTCGCCCTAGCCGGGAGTCTAGCAGGCGGTTTAGAGAGGCAGAGACAGAAGAGGAGTGAAAACGCATACAACCATGCCCATGAATGCTAGTGGAGTTGGAACACATGGAGAGACGAGGCCTGCTCACCGTGACCACCGGAGTAGTCTGGGAGTTTATGGATCATGAAGAGATCATCGAGGGGCGAACCAGGGGCGATCGCTTCCCCTGATGTACACCATCATTCATCAACCGTTGTCGTGATATATCCGTCAACTTCGCGAATTTTGGCTCACCCTACCTTGGCTATCGACTGGCTATCAACATCATCAAATACTGACGTACCAAGGCTCCCTTTTTCGGAAGGATGCCCAGTTTGACGTCATAATAGTAAACACAGAGGCGGTTAAATCAATAGATCGCAGGGAGGGTTATGCTCTGCTTGATTAATGGATTCATTCGACCTCGTCTAAGTTCCGCAGCCTTGGAGAAACCTGTTCGATGGCGGCGGTTGGATGACCGGCATGACATAACCAGCGATGCCTGCTGACGCAAAGATTCAGCCGGCGGAGGCTTGCCCTGACGACCCACATACCTTACTATTTTTAAGCCGTCCTTGATACATATGAATCGGTCGTGGCAGAGGTCTAGTGACGAACTAGCCTGTGTTTTAGTCCGAACCAGGCGTCGCGCAGGTCACGTCATACAGACGTTGGTGTTCGCCCCGTCCTACTCACGATATGGGTAGGGTGGCGATCGCTCCTCCGTCATTCCATGGCAAACACCTTAAGCCTATGCTGCCACTAGGACGATGCAATGCCCTACTACGACGGAACCGTCCGTTGAATCCCCCGCTACGGATGCCGTCTACCATCATGACGATAGGCGTCGCATTTTCCTCCGTTTAGATCACTATTCTTAATGTTTTGCGCTAAGCATCAGCCACACGTTCAATCATCAACGAGCAAGATGGATCAATCGATCATGGGAAATACAGGTGGAGTTCAATTCGGTCAGCAGCATCTATCCCCCGACCCTGGCTATGCCGGGCAGCGGTGGCTCGTGGAGGAACGAGACGCCTGCGGGGTGGGTTTTGTTGCCGATCAACAGGGGCGAGCCAGCCATGGGCTGATCACCACGACCCTGGGCGCATTGACCTGTATGGAACACCGGGGTGGCTGTAGTGCCGATCGCGACTCGGGCGATGGCGCTGGGCTGATGACGGCCCTTCCTTGGAAGATGCTGCAGCGCTGGATGCAAACCGCAGACCTAAGCTGTCCCGCCGATCTGGCCAGCGTGGGCGTAGGCATGACCTTTTTCCCACGGCTGCCCGCGGCCATTGATCTGGCTCGGCCGGTGATTGAGCAGGTGGTCGCCGATGCAGGGCTGACCTTCTTGGACTGGCGCTTGGTGCCAGTGAAGCCGGAGGTGCTGGGAGCCCAAGCCTTAGCCAACCGTCCCCATGTAGAACAGTTCCTCGTGCAGTCGTCAGACACCCAGGGGGATGAACTGGAGCGGCAGCTCTACCTGGTTCGCAAACAGATCGAACGGGCGATCGCTGCCTTGGTCACGCCAGCGACAGATGCCAGCTTAGCCAGTGCCCTAGGTGAGTTCTACATCTGCTCCCTGTCGTCCCGCACCATCGTCTACAAAGGCATGGTGCGATCGGCGGTGCTGGGCGAGTTCTACCTAGACCTGCAGGATGCCGACTATGAAAGCGCCTTTGCCATCTACCACCGGCGCTTTAGCACCAACACCATGCCCAAGTGGCCCCTAGCTCACCCCATGCGTCTGCTGGGGCACAACGGCGAAATCAACACGGTCTTGGGCAACATCAACTGGATGATGGCCCGGGAAGCAGACCTGCACCATCCCGCTTGGGGCGATCGCCTAGAAGCCCTAAAGCCAGTGGTGAATGCCGACAACAGCGACTCGGCCACCTTGGATAACGTCATGGAGCTGCTGGTGCGATCGGGACGGACGCCGCTGCAGTCGGTGATGATCCTAGTGCCGGAAGCCTATAAGGATCAGCCGGCCCTGGCCGACCATCCCGAAATTGTGGACTACTACGAATACTACAGCGGCATCCAAGAACCTTGGGATGGCCCAGCCTTGATTGTCTTCAGCGACGGCAAGCTGGTGGGTGCGTCGCTGGATCGCAACGGTCTCCGTCCGGCTCGCTACAGCATCACCCGCGACGGCTATATTGTGGTGTCTTCCGAAGCTGGCGTGGTGGATCTGCCAGAGGCGGACATCGTGGAAAAGGGACGTTTGGGCCCAGGGCAAGCGATCGCTGTCGATTTGCAGAACCATGAAATCCTCAAAAACTGGGATATTAAGCAACGGGTGGCCCAAAGCCAGCCCTACGGACAATGGCTCAAGGAGAATCGAGTCGATCTGACACCCCAACCCTTCGTAGATAGTCTGCAGCTTGAGGATGGCGATTTGCTGCGCCAGCAGATGGCCTTTGGCTACTCCAGCGAAGACGTGGAAATGATCGTGGAAGCCATGGCGTCCCAAGCCAAGGAGCCTACTTTCTGCATGGGCGATGACGTGCCCCTGGCGGTGCTGTCCACCAAGCCACGCCTGCTCTACGACTACTTTAAGCAGCGGTTTGCCCAGGTTACCAACCCCGCCATCGATCCCCTGCGGGAAAGTTTGGTGATGTCCCTGACGATTCAACTAGGGGCGCGGGGCAATCTTCTAGAAGCGAAGCCCGACTATGCTCGCCTGCTGAAGCTGGAATCACCGGTGCTCAACGAGACTGAGCTGGAGCAAGTGCGCACCTCTGGCTTCAAAACAGCCAATCTTTCTACCCTCTACACCTTGACCGGCCCCCAAGGTTTGGCCCAGGCCGTTGAAGCCCTCTGTCAGCAAGCCGATGATGCGGTGAAGGCCGGCTGTGAGATTTTGATTTTGAGCGATCGCCTCTCTGGAGATGGACAACCGGGCTCCCTGAGTGAAGACTGCAGCTATATTCCGCCCATGCTCGCCGTCGGCGCAGTCCACCACCATCTGATCCGCGAAGGGCTGCGCATGAAAGCATCCCTGGTGGTCGATACAGCTCAATGCTGGAGCACCCATCACTTTGCCTGCTTGGTGGGCTATGGAGCCAGCGCCGTCTGTCCTTACCTGGCCTGGGAAACCGTTCGCCAATGGTGGGCAAGTTCCAAGACCCAGAACATGATGGCCCGGGGACGCTTGGACGCCATTGATATGGGCCAAGCTCAGGCCAATTACCGCAAGGCGCTGGAAGCTGGACTGCTGAAGATTCTCTCTAAGATGGGCATCTCGCTGTTGACCAGCTACCACGGCGCGCAGATTTTTGAAGCCATTGGCATTGGCAGCGAGCTGCTGGATCTGGCCTTCCGGGGTACGGCGTCGCGATTGGGTGGTCTGACCGTGGCTGACCTGGCCCAGGAGATTGCATCATTCCATCAGCGGGCGTTCCCAGAGCTGAGCCAGAAAAAGCTGGAAAATATGGGCTTCTTTAACTACAAGCCCGGTGGTGAATACCACATGAATAGTCCGGAAATGGCCAAGGCGCTGCATAAGGCAGTGGGAGAAAAGAGCTATGACCATTACCAGGTCTATCAACAGTATCTGGAAGAGCGGCCGTTGACGGCTCTACGGGATCTGCTGGACGTGAAGAGCGATCGCCCTTCTATTTCCATCGATGAGGTTGATTCCGTAGAAACCATTGTGCAGCGCTTCTGCACCGGGGCGATGTCCTTGGGTGCCTTGTCCCGTGAAGCCCATGAAACCTTGGCGATCGCCATGAACCGATTGGGCGGCAAGTCCAATTCGGGTGAAGGCGGAGAAGATCCGGCCCGCTATCGCACCATTGACGACGTGGATGAAACCGGGCATTCCAGCCACTTCCCCCACCTTCAAGGCCTACGCAATGGCGATACGGCCAGCTCCGCCGTCAAGCAGATTGCCTCTGGACGCTTTGGGGTGACGCCGGAATATCTGGCCACGGCTCAGCAACTGGAAATCAAAGTCTCTCAAGGCGCTAAACCCGGCGAAGGCGGTCAGCTTCCTGGCAAAAAGGTCAGTCCTTACATTGCCATGCTGCGGCGCTCCAAGGCTGGAGTACCCTTGATTTCCCCACCGCCCCACCACGACATTTATTCCATTGAAGACCTGGAACAGTTGATTTTTGACCTCCATCAAATTAATCCGAACGCGAAGGTCTCCGTGAAACTCGTGGCGGAAGTCGGTATTGGTACCGTCGCCGCTGGGGTAGCCAAAGCCAATGCCGATGTCATCCAAATCTCTGGGCATGACGGCGGTACCGGTGCTTCGCCCTTGAGTTCCATCAAACATGCCGGAGTGCCTTGGGAACTGGGGGTCACAGAGGTGCATCGCGTGTTGATGGAGAATCAACTGCGCGATCGCGTCCTGCTGCGGGCCGATGGCGGGATGAAAACCGGCTGGGATGTGCTGATGGCGGCGCTGATGGGCGCTGAAGAATATGGCTTTGGGGCCGTCTCGATGATTGCTGAAGGCTGCATCATGGCCCGCATCTGCCACACCAACAACTGCCCCGTCGGCGTCGCCACCCAGCAAGAAAAGCTGCGCAAGCGGTTCACCGGTACACCGGAGCATGTGGTCAATTTCTTCTACTTTGTGGCCGAAGAAGTGCGATCGCTCCTAGCGCGCCTCGGCTACCGCTCTCTCTCCGAGATCATCGGACGGGCCGATCTGCTCACGCCTCGGGCGGGCGCTCTGCCCACCAAAACCCAGGCCCTCAACCTCGACTGCCTGATCCATCTACCTGACACCCGCGAAGATCGGCAGTGGCTGAAGCATGAAGATGTTCATAGTAATGGCCCCGTGTTAGACGATCAACTGCTGGCGGACGCCGCAATCCAAGCCGCGATCGCCCACCAGTCTACCGCGACCTATCAATCTCCAGTGGTCAACACAGACCGCACCGTGGGCACTCGCCTAGCCGGGGCGATCGCCAAGCGCTATGGCGATACTGGGTTTGAAGGACAGATCACCTTGAATTTCCAGGGCAGTGCTGGGCAAAGCTTTGGAGCCTTCAACCTGCCGGGGATGACCCTCGTACTCACGGGCGAAGCCAATGACTATGTCGGTAAGGGCATGCATGGTGGCGAAATTGTCGTTAAACCATCGGCAGCCATCACCTACAACCCATCTGAAAACGTGATCGTCGGCAATACCTGCCTCTATGGCGCAACCGGCGGCACCCTCTATGCCTACGGGCAGGCAGGGGAACGGTTTGCCGTGCGTAACTCCAAGGGACAAGCGGTCATTGAAGGCGCAGGTGACCACTGCTGCGAATATATGACCGGCGGTGTGATTGTGGTTCTAGGCGCGATCGGGCGCAACATCGGCGCTGGGATGACCGGCGGTTTAGCCTACATTCTCGATGAAGATGGCTCGGTACCCGTGAAGGTGAACCCAGAGATCGTCAAACTGCAGCGGGTGGTCACCGCCGCCGGTGCGCAGCAACTGAAGTCGATGATTCAAACCTATGCTGATCACACAGGGAGCGATCGCGCTGCCAAGATCCTCAGCAACTGGGAGCATTACTTACCTCAGTTCTGGCAAGTCGTACCGCCCTCGGAAGCCGATAGCCCAGAAACCAATCCCAACATCTCGGACGTGAAGGAACTCACCTCAGTGCAGTAGTTGGGAGCGATCGCCGAACGTCTACATGAACATTCGGCAGGCTCAAACGTGAGGGATGGTGCTTCTTAGGCACTGCCGTGCAAAAACAGGCACTGTCCCTTGAGACATTACCGTAGAGTGGGAAAATGAGCCAAAATAGGGACACTTGCGTAAATTAAGCTCATCATGCCTAATGCGGTTACCCCCTTAAGTGCATTCATCTCCTACTCTCACCGGGATGAGGACTTCAAAGATGAACTGGTCATACACCTGGCAACCTTAAAACGCCAGGGCAAAATCTCTGCATGGCAAGACCGAGATATTGAAGCGGGAGCAGAATGGGACTCAGAAATCAAGCAACAGCTTGAAGCCGCAGAACTTATCTTGCTTCTGATTACACCCCGGTTTTTGGCGTCAGATTATTGCTATGACCTAGAAATGCAGCGCGCCGTAGAGCGCCACAACGAAGGCACCGCCCGCGTCATCCCCATCATCGTCAAACCCTGCGACTGGCAGGGCACCCCCTTCAGCAAGCTGCAAGTGGTGCCTAAGGATGCCAAACCCATTACGAAGTGGGATGACCAAGACGAAGCCTTTTTGAATGTGGTGCAGAGCATTCGTAAAGCGGTGGAGTCGCTCCAAGCAAAAAAGCCCTTGGGGACAACGGTTGAAGCATCTCCCGTTGTCCCAGATCCCAGCGCTAGTGGAAACCCTACGGCTTCTGCCCTGCCAGCCCCGCGCGCCTCATCACCCTTTTCCACCTATAACCCGGCGACCTTTGCAGGCCGCGACGCCGAAACTGCCAACCTCACCGCCCGCTTTCAAGGCCATTGCCGCATCGTTGCTCTGGTAGGGATGACGGGCATCGGCAAAACGGCCTTGGGAGAACGGGTGGTTGCGACCCTGATGGGGAGCTTGCTGCCTTCGGCTTCGCTCAGGCAGCAGGAGATGGGGCAGCAGCATGAAAGCTTGCCCTACTGCCGCTTCAGCTTAGATAATCTCAGCCTCACCCCCGACGTTGCCAGCAGCGGCGCGGCGCTTTTGCGGGAACTGGGCGAGGAACCAACCTTGGCGGATCAGCAAGACCCAGCCAACCTAGTGGAGCACATTCTCGCTCGGCTACAGAGCCACCCCTGCCGCTTGCAAATCGACTCGTTGGAGCGGTTGCTGCGGGGCAATGAACAGGAGGGCTGGAGTGAGTTTTGCGATCCCCTCTGGCTGGATCTGCTGCAAAAATTTCTGGCGGGTACCGACTGCCCCAGCCAACTGTTGCTCACCAGCCAAGACATCCCCGGCGACCTGGATACCGTAGCTTCGCGCTACCCCCAGTTTTGGCACTGCGAACCGCTCCAGGGCTTAAACACCGATGAACAGCGCACCCTGTTCCAAAACCTGGGGCTAACCCCCACCGATGCCGACTGGGGCATCCTCCAACGCATTGGGGCCTTCTACGATGGCCATCCCCTGGTGTTGCAGGTGATCATCGAAGAAATCCGCCAGCCGCCTTTTTCGGGCAACATCGCCCGCTATTGGCAGCACTACGAAGCAGAATTTACCGCCGCCCCTGCCGTGACAGCTCACAAGCTCGACCGCAGCCGCCTCTTCCGCCGCCGCGTTCGTCAACGGGTAGAGCAATCGATCCAACGCCTCCCCGAACCCGCCCGCCAAATGCTCTGCGCCAGCGCCGTCTTCCGCCGCCCTGTGCCTGAAAAGTTCTGGTACGCCATGCTCCCCAATGGCGACCCGCAAGCGGCCTTTGACACCCTCCAAGATCGCCACTTGGTGGAATATGTCTCCAGCCCTAACAATCTACTGTTGATTCGCCAACACCACCTGATCCGGTCTATTGCCTATGCCCTGCTCAAAACCGACACCCCAATCTGGGAAGCTGCCGAACGCCAAGCTGTCCACCTCTGGCTGAACGACTACAAACCCGCCCCCGATGCACCCAACCTGGAAACCGTGCGCGGTTATCTAGAGGCTTTTGTTCACTACTGCGAAGTCAGAGACTGGGACGCTGCAAAAGCTATCTTGTTAGACCAGCAAATCGGACTCCAGCTTCAAAGCTGGGGCAAGTATCAGGAAATGCTCATCTATCATCATCGCTTGATAGATCATCTAGAGCCTTTAGATGAAGTGGCTTGTCAGAAATGGGTTGGAAATGCCTATTACTTTTTAAGTCAGTACTCCCAAGCAACTTCTCACTACCAGCAAAGCTTAAATCTGGCTAAAGAAATTGATGATAAACAAGGACAGTGGAAGGCTCTCAACAACTTGGGTATTGTATTTCAAGGACTAGGACAATATGCTGAATCGATTGAATATCTTCAGCAAACTCTTGATCTTGCACAAGAAATTGGCGATCGCGCGGGAGAAGGCCGTGCTTTATGCGGTCTGGGAAATGCGTACACCAGTCTGGGTCAGTATGAGCGTGCGATCGAATTCCATCAGCACTCCCTGACGATCGCGCGGGAGATTGGCGATCGCCAGGGAGAAGGCAATACTTTAGGCAATCTGGGGATTGCGTACAACAGTCTGGGTCAGTATGAGCGT
>NZ_JACSWB010000213.1 GCF_016888135.1 Leptolyngbya sp. CCY15150 | reverse complement strand
GCCCTGATAGCGCCCCGTAGGTGGCGTGATACTCGCTGATGGTGAACAGAGCGGGTGAGGGCAAGGCAGTTCCAGTGATGTTGAACAGGAGTACCCCACCGATGTTGTTCGCGAAGTGTACGCCGATGGCGAGTTCAGTGGTACCGTCAATCAACGAGACCACAGTCCACACCAGACCCGGAACGAAGAAGTAGTTGGAAAAGATCGTGAGCCAGCCGCCCGCCCGCGCCTCCGGGTTAA
>NZ_JACSWB010000212.1 GCF_016888135.1 Leptolyngbya sp. CCY15150 | reverse complement strand
GCCCTGATAGCGCCCCGTAGGTGGCGTGATACTCGCTGATGGTGAACAGAGCGGGTGAGGGCAAGGCAGTTCCAGTGATGTTGAACAGGAGTACCCCGCCGATGTTGTTCGCGAAGTGTACGCCGATGGCGAGTTCAGTGGTTCCGTCAATCAACGAGACCACAGTCCACACCAGACCCGGAACGAAGAAGTAGTTGGAAAAGATCGTGAGCCAGCCGCCCGCCCGCGCCTCCGGGTTAA
>NZ_JACSWB010000211.1 GCF_016888135.1 Leptolyngbya sp. CCY15150 | reverse complement strand
AATCGGCGCATAGTCGGTGAATCGAAAGTCCGCCCATCCGAGTTCATTCTTGCTTTGCTTAAAGCCATACTCGACCCAGTTCCTCAGACCATAGAGGCTGGTTGACTGACAAAACTTAGTCGGGAACATACTGGTACGTGCGTATTTTGAACTCGATACGGTAGGTGCGGTCGTCATGTTGTTTTCGAGAGGCCTTGGCGGGTTCGGGGTCACGTGCCTGAGTAAAGCAAACGGCATGAATGAGCCGCCAGCCCTGTTCTAAAGCTGTTTTGACCCAGTCCCAGCCAAGTCTGAAATAACTGTTACCGCGAAACCAGTGGGGTTCAACGTGACGACGCTGCCCGGTCTCCACCACGGCGACGCCTTGGGCAGTGACATAGAGGGTAGCTACCGCCAGGATGAACCAGAGACGAGAAAGGGCACAGACGGAGCGAATCTCCGATTTTTGAAGGTTCCAGCCATTGGACTGGTCATCAAGAAACGCTTCCTCAATATCGAAGCGTAAGCCATACTCCCGAAAGGTTTGCAGATTGGTAGGTTCATCGCTGACGATGGCCCAAAACTCACCGTTGACATGGTTGTAGCCGAGGACCACATGCACCGAACCATACCACGCTTGCTTATGAAGTTTGACGGTATGCAGGCAAAGGGCCTCGCCCCGCTGGAGACGAAAGTCGTTCAGTTGTTGCCAGCCTTTGCCCGCCCGCCAGACCCAGGCATTGCGCTTGAGCCGGATGCGGTAGTGCCAACCTAACTCTGTACTCATCATCTGCATCGCCTTGACATGGACAAAGCCACGATCTGCAAGCAACACCACCTTGACCCAGCAATTCTCAGTATGACAAAAGGCTGTTCAAGTCCTGGGAATGGCAGTAGTGTAGTGATATCTGAGAGCGCCAAGAGAGCCAGAGTCGTTGAA
>NZ_JACSWB010000210.1 GCF_016888135.1 Leptolyngbya sp. CCY15150 | reverse complement strand
CTGACGATACCAACAGTGAAGGCAATGGACTTTCCTACAGCCTCAGCGGCGGCGATGACCAAGCCTTCTTTGACATCAATGCCACAACCGGTGCCCTGTCCTTCCTCAATACCCCCGATTTTGAAAACCCCCTCGATGCCGGAAGCAACAATACCTATGCCGTTGAAGTAACTGTTACGGATGCTGGGGGGCTGAGTACCGCGCAACTGCTCACCATTACCGTCACGAATGTCAAT
>NZ_JACSWB010000209.1 GCF_016888135.1 Leptolyngbya sp. CCY15150 | reverse complement strand
CCCCCGCCGCATCGACTCCACAGGCATTTTCTATTCCCCGTTGCCCACGGGTACGAATGACTTGAGCTGCCGCCACATCACGGGGTTTGATTGACCCGCAGTGATGGCAGTGATGAATTCGAGTTGAGAGGTCTTTGCGAACCTCTGCCCCACAATCTGGGCACGTTTGAGAGGTGCCACGAGCATCCACCTTACCGTAAAACATATCGCGCTTGAAGCACACCCAGGGCAGGATCTGGTTTGTGAATTGCCCCAGACCAGCATCCAGAGTGTGTTTACCTAGCATCCCTTTGGCCATGATCCGGAAGTCCAGCTCTTCCACAAACATCATCCCTGCTCCATCGCACAGGTGATGGGCCAACTTGAAATGCCAATCCTTGCGAGTGTCGGCAATGCGTTGATAGACTCTCCCAATCTTCCTCTGGAGCTTTAGCCAGTTGCCCGACCCCTTCTGCTTGGTCTTGAGCCTGCGTTGCAGCAATGTCAGCTTGCGGTGCAGTTCATTGAAGAAGCGAGGCCGCTTAACCTGCTCGCCGTCAGACGTCGAAAGGAAATACTCAAGCCCAATGTCGATACCGACCGGGTGCCCGTGGGGCATCGTGGCCGGAACATCAACATCAGCTTGCAGGCTTAACAGAACGAAGTACCCTGATGCCTTGCGCACGATCCGGGCCTGCTTCACCTTGAACAAGTCGGGGATCTGCCGTGACCAGCGCACCCGAATCAGCCCGAGCTGAGGCAGCTTGATGCCCTCACCACTCATGCAGTGTTTGAGCATCTGAGGGAACACAAACGACCGCATCCGGTTAGGTTTTTTGAACCGTGGGAACCCCGACCGCTTCAACCGCCATGACTCCCAAGCTCCATCCAGCTTCCTGAGAACTTGCTGGAGCACCTGGGCGTTGACGGCCTTGAGGCTCGGGAAGTCGCCCTTGGCCTTGGTTAAGCCTTTGGCCTGAGCGTGGTAACTCGGAAACGGTGTATCAACAGGCAGGATAAACTCCTGCCGGATTGAACATGCATTCACCGGAGACTTGCGAGAATCCAGCCAGTCTTTGCGTTCCTGCAGGGCAAAATTCCAGACTTTGCGGCACAGATCAAGAATGTGCTCAATCTCTGAAACCTGTTCAGCAGTCGGCTCTAGCTTGAATTCCCACGTCATGTTCAGCATGTCTACACTCTAGCATAATGCTGTGTAAACTGCTTCCTTGGATTGCACTCCGCTACACCACCAGCCAAGTGTTCAGCTATGGCTGGAGTACTGCGAAGGATCTTGATAGAGCCTCCTCGCATGGCGGGTCTACAAAAATAGGGTAGCTTTGAGACCTATACCCAGAGCTACCCTATTTAGTTGGTATCAACAATCGAGATGCCTCGATGCTAACGCAGCGGCATACCCTGTTGGCGAAGCACTTCCTGGACGTCTTGTCCTGGGGAGTAGCGATAGCCAAAGTTGGATAGATCCGAGTCATCCAAAATTTGAGGCGTTACTAAAACCACCACCTCTTGGCGAGAGTTCTCCCGATTGGTGCTTCTAAACAGCGCACCCAAGATGGGAATATCTCCCAAAATTGGCACCTTGCTCACCTCAACGCGATCGCTATCTTGAATAATCCCAGCCAGGATCAATGTTTGCCCATCCCGCATCCGAATCCGTTCAGTACGTACGGTGCGTTCTTGCAAGAGAACAATGTCCCCGTCCCGCTCAGTGCTGAACACTTGGGAAATCGAAGACACAGTTGGCTCCACAGACATCGTCACAAAGCCGTTATCATCAATCCGATCAACAATAATATCGAGAATGAGACCTGCATCGTTAATGATGGGCTCAGAGGATGTGATGTCTCCATCCTCATCTGTAGTGATTCGAGAACCTCCATACACCTGGGACGTTAATTGAACCGTAGCTCGTGACCCTTCTTGCACCGTCAAGGTTGGATCGGTCAGGATCTTTGCATTGCCGCTAACCACCTGAGCCTGCAAGTCAAATAGGAAGTCGCGAGTGTATTGGTATAGTTGAGGCAATCCAAACTCAATGCCAGCTTCCGTAATTTCCGTGATACCCGGCTGGAGAGGATTTGGGTTTGTCCCAAAAGGAGAACGAGGAAAACGACCATCAGGAAATCGGTTCTCTTCGCCAGGAAATGGGGCAGGGTTACCAGTGCTTTGGTTACTTCCAAAGGGAGCATTCGGTTGTGCATCCAGGAAGGGGCCTAATTCCTCCTCAGTGGGAGGAAACAAGTCACCAGTAATGGGTCGGTTAAAACGACTGTCGTTGAAATCGCCAATACTAGGCGGCCGGGCTTCTCCATAGCGAGCCCCCAAGGATCCACCGTCACTCACAAAGAACCCGTCACCAATACCGAAGGAGAAACTGGTAGAAAAGTCTTCTGTTGCTAGCAGGTTAACGTCCACCACCTTCACATTGATCGCAACTTGACGGCGGCGGAGGTCGAGCTGAGCTAGTAGATCGGTAGCTGTCTGCACCCGGCGGGGAGATCCCACGAGGGTGATGGCATTGAGTCGGTTATCAGTGGTCACCGATAAACCTTGCAGCAACAGGGGACTTTCCCCAGGCTGGACTTCCACGGCCACAATCTGAGGCGGCTCTAGAACCTCAACGGTTCGGGCAGCAGCTCCTTCTCCAATGGTTTCGATCCGCACGGCTTGGAAGGCTTGACGCGATTCTGCCCCTTGGGTTGCTAAGAAGTTAGCAGCTTCAGCAGCCGTCACCTGATTGAGACGCAGGGTGCGGGCAATGATATTGCGGGCGTCATCGGGCAAGCGCGGTCCCACAAAGATGGTGCGCCCTTCACGGTTGGCTTCTAGACCACTAATGCGCAACACATAGTTGAAGACGTCCTGAACCGGCTCGTTTTCAATATCGAGGGAAATGCGTACTTCCTCAGCACCTTCATCGCCGGATGCTTGGTCATCGGCGTTGATGCCTGGGATCTCACCAATATAGGCAATGTTCAGGTTGGCCGCGCGAGCTAGCAGAGATAGGACATCGCGCACCGGCGCATCCCGCAAAACCAAACGGGGCACGCGCTCAGTCGTGGCGAGATCAATGCGATCGCGTGATGTATCCAGGGTTGAAACAGCGATATCGCCCAAGGGTGGCGCAACCGCCCGTGATTGGAGCGGTGGCGTAAAGCCCTGAGCTGGGTTGAGAACCGGTACCCCGTCAATAAACAGCTCCGGATTGGGCACCAAGACAGGGCTAGGCGAAGGCATCTGGGCAATGGAGGGAGGTGGCGCAGGTGCAGCTTGGGGAGGTGGCGCAGGAGCCGGTGCTGGCGCTTGCGCTGTTGCTCCAGCATTAGCGAAGTCAAACACAATACTGTTGTCAGCTTGGCGGACTTGCCCAGAAGGAGCGCTATCGGAGGCGGAGGTGATTGACAGACGAATGCTGTTTTCGTCTACTTGAGTGACGCTGACAGAGGCAATGCCAGGGGCCGGATTATTTTGCAAATAGCCGTTGCCCTCAGGGAGCTGAAGCTGCGTGTTGATGATGTCCGACACCAGCGTATTCCCCTGAGCGATGGTAAACACCTGGGGGCGATCGCCCTCCTGGGTTTGCAACACCACCTCAACACCATTCGATGCCTCAGTCACCTGCACCCCGGTTACACGGGTTGGCTGGGCAGAAGCCGGCTGAGCCGTCATTGCCACCATCATGCCACTGGCTACCACACTACTAAAACCTAAAAGACGTTTCACGGTCCCCTCCTCCTTCAAAATCTCTGGGATGAACTAACCCGTAACATCAACACTGAGCGCTAAATCTAGTTCATATGAGCGAATTAACCGAATCCAGTTGGTACATTTCTCGTTGACTGGTAGGGGGCGAACCCTCTCCTGCCAACCCATCCTTAAGAGCCACAATGGGCAGCCCTTAAGCGCCATTAACTACCGGCCTCGGCATCTACTGCTCCCTCTTCTCCCTCTGCCCCCTCTGCTCCTTCGGTTTCTTCCATCGGAGGAGGATTAGCGGCTTCAAAGGCTCCCTCTGGAGCCGGCAGCAGCACATGGACTTGGAAGCTCGTGTCGATCAACACATAGTCACTTCTAGCAATCACCTGCCCCTGCTGATTCACCAGCGACTCCTGGGCGGCTGTGTTCAATTCTGAATTAAACTCTCGCAGCACCATGAGTGGTTGCAATCGCTCAATACTACGAATAATTGACTGAGTTTGGGTAAAGTCACCCCGCATCGACACATCAAACACCCGCCGCTCCAGGCGATTATTCACAGCCGGGCCATAGCTGCTGTCGGTAATCACCCCTGACAAGTCATCGTTCAGCTCAAACGTGACAAGGTTTGCCTGCCGCACTTCATCCTCAATACCCGCATTAGCTGAGCGAATGCGTTCGTTGAGGTCAAAGAGTAGCGTATCCAAGCTAGCCTCGCTAGCAAATAAGCCCAGCACATCCGTCCGCAGATTTTCTGCCTCAACCAGTCGGGCTTGAGCTTCTTCAATTTGTCGCTCTAGTTCGCCCGTATCCACGAGCAAACTTTGCTTTTGATCCACCTCACTTTGCAGAGTGCTATTGGTCTCCAAAACAGGTGAAACTAAATTTTGGAAGACCCAAAGAGCAGCAGCAGCGCCTAATACAATCAGCAGCAGCCCGCTCACCAAGGGAGTCAGTTCAATTCCAAAGACCTTCGGATAGGGAGATGTCTCCTCCATATCCGGTGCATTAGACATAAAATCACCGGCTGTCATGGCTGCAACACTCCTCGATTACGCAGGGTTTCAATACGGGATGTTAGACCGTAGGATAGGGTGCCTTCTAGTTCATCAAAGAGTTCCGAGGCAGTCATATCCGTGAGACGAGCTTCGATGGTATAGCTCACTTGCTGGCGCAGGGACACCTCGACAGAAACATCGTCATTCTCAGGCTGAAGCTGCCGTGGGTCGTCTACGAGCTCAGCGACAACCAAACGAGTTTCATCGCTGTTCAAAAAGGGCGATCGCTGCAGCAGGAGCAAAAAGTCGTTGACGGCCGTAAACGTTGTTGCATAGCCTCGAATCTGAATCTTGGTTTCAGGGGGCGGCGGCGGCGGCGGCACGGTACCGTCAGCGTCCGCGGTAGGCGTCGAGCTGCGAGGGGCAGGCTCTTCCTCAACCTGAGAAATTTGGATGACCTGAACGATATCTGGCGGTGTGTTGGCAGGCATATTAGGAATGCGATCGCGCACATCCTGCAAGATGGCAGACCAAGGCTTGATGCGATCAAACACCGTTGCTAGGGCCTGCACCTCTTCTTCAATGAGCTGCACCTGACTATCCACATCAGCAAACTCACCTCGCAGGCTTTCAATTTGGGCAATCTGGCTATCCAGTGCCTGATTTTCCTGCTGCAAAATACCGGTACGATACTGCGAAAACAACCAAAGACCCACCATCGCTGCCGGCAGCCCAATACCAATGATTAAACCGGCATACAGCATGATCGGGCTCTGGGGCGCAGCCGCTTTAGAAGCGATCGGTTCTGCGCTAATTCGCTCTTCGCGATCGCTTAAAAAATTAATGTCTAGACTATACATCTACCATGCCTCCCGCAACGCCAGCCCCAAGACAACACCCAGACCAGCCGGATGTTGAATATCTACTACTTCATTCTCCACAATCTCCAAGGAAATAGCGGCGACCGGATCAACCTGGCTTGCAGGCAAACTGAGCCGCTGGGAGAAGAACTCATCTAGTTGACCAATGGCCCCGCCGGGGCCCGCCAATAAAAGCTGTGCTACCTCCATGTTGTCACCCTGGTTGAGGTAGAAATCAATGGATCGCCTCAGCTCATCAGCCAATTCGCCCAGCACCCTCAACATAGCGGCAGAGCCAGGATTGGTACCGCCCATCTGAGGCACGCCCACACTATCCATCGGCGTTACTGGAATGGTCATGCCTTGCAGCAAATCGGTATTGCGCGAGGGCGGTAGGTTCATGGCTCGGCTGAGGGCGCTCTGAATCTGGTAGGTGCCAATCGGCACGGTTCTCGAAAACTGGGGCACCCCATCCACCGTGATGGAGATTTCAGTGCTGTCAAATTCAATATCCACAATGGCGGCAGCTTCTTGGGGCGTAAACTGTCGAAGCTGCTCGCGAATGGTGCGAATCAGAGAAAAGCTGCTGATTTCCAGCACGTTGATGCCAATGCCCGCCTGCCGGAATGTATCGAGGTAGGTATCGGTCACGTCTTTGCGGGTGGCTACCAGCAACACCTGAACCTTATCGATGCCATCTTCATCGACGAAAAAGCCGAGCTTTTGGTAATCAACGTCGGCTTCTTCTCGGGGAAAAGGCAGGTATAGCCCAGCCTCTTGATTGAGCACCATCTCCCGCAGCTCATTGTCGTCTAGCTCAGCCGGGACTGGAATGATCCGGGTGACGGTATCTCGTCCTCCAGGAATAGCGGTTGCCGCATTTTTCACCTTGATGCCATTGGTTTCAAGGACTTGCTGCACAATTTCTGCCATGGCGGGCGAATCAATGATCTGCCCTTCCTGAAAAATTCCTTCTGGCACTTCAGCCGTGGCCAGTTTCGCCAATTGAAACCCCTGACCCTTTTTCTTTAACTGAGCCACGTTGACTCGCTCAGGGGTCAGCTCGATACCGATCCCTTTCGTCTTCTTTGATAGCAAATCCTGAAGAATTCTAACCACGATACTATCCGCTCATTCACTAAAGATAAACGCTGGCCAAGGGGGCGACGCCGACGAAAGAACACCTATCTATCGAGCTAATGCGATCGCATCCTACTCGATTTCCTAGAGAACTGCCACCTTCAAATGAAAGCATAGATTTTTCGAAACTGCAGGACTAAACTTAGTTCCAGCAAGTCTCTCCCATGCCTGAATTCTCAACGACTAGTCTCCCCAAGAAATGAAGGCTAAATACATGGTCACACCGCTATGAACTTGCTTCAAAATGCGACCATCTATGGGTACATTTCAAAGCAAGAAACCTGTAGCCATTGAGTCACGATGGCAAGGAATAAACTCACCTATTCCGATCAAGTTAGACCCGTCAAGACCATCGCTAGACGACCTAACCTAGGTTGATGATCAACCGATCGCATCGATGAGTTACCAGCGATACTACACACAAAATCGAAACTTGCGCAGGGTTTGACAAAAACTTAGCAATGTTGTCCCTAATCCAGCAGGCAAGAGCTCCGCGATCGCTTCAGACTTGAGTTCGACCCTGAGTTCGACAGAGATCATCAGTCTCGTCGTTCATCCTGCGTGGGTCGGCCGATCCACCGATGGCTAGTCATCTGAGACGGAAGTAACCCGCCTATGTGCTCAGGCAGGCATCCTTGAGTGTGTCCTGGAAGTCCGTTTCGTTTTTCTGTCTTCGTTCTTCTATCTTGCAGGTCTAGGTTGGGTTGATGCTGGCTCTGATGACGTGGGAGCGATCGCCATCCCTGAACTGGCAGCGACTCCGAGCACCTGAGATTCTTCACCTATGCAGTGATGCGCCGCTAACTTGCTGCTTCTTTCGGCCACGACAGGCTAGATTCCGGACGCTTCTGAAGCCCTCGTAGTCATCAAATCCAGTCATCCAACCAGTCACCCAACCCTTGCATCAGTGCGTCTACGCCGAGGGCGATCGCTTCCCACCCCGTATTTACCCCGACCTCCCCGTGAAAGTTTGCGGTTCTGAGGGGAAATGGTCGTAAAGAGTTAACAAGATCATGGATATAGATGACGTACTAAGACTGCGGGTCGATCACCTCCCCGTGTCTAGCGATCGCTGGAGGACTGCGCTAATCAAGCCTCGAAGTCCAGCACGGATTCAAGTACGGATCCAAGTACGAGTTCAAGTACGGATCCAAGTACGGATTCCAGCCTTGAACCAGCATGTCTACCTCTGTCCATCGATCAATTCGCGTATCAATCCAGTGTAGGTCGTTCTAGGACTGCGCATGATTGCCCCTAGCTCCGCTACCACGCTGTTATTGTCAACCAGCTATACATCTGAGAGCCGACTATGGTATCTGGGTCCCATCAACCACCGTTTTCTCATCACGCCCCGCAGTCTGAAGCAATTCCTTCCCCCGCCGTTATCCATCTTCCCTATGAATCGGAGGAGATGGACTTGCAAAACGTCAAAGAGATTATCTACCGACGCCGGTGGATGCTGGCAGGAGTGGCGATCGCTACAACGGTCTGTTTTTGGGGCTGGACGCTCACCCGCACGCCCATTTATCGCGGAGAATTTCAGGTGTTAGTGGAGGCGATCGCTGAAGTAGATCCCTCTGAAGAGTTGCTGCGCGAGGGCAGTCAGTTTCGCACCACCTTTGACTACGATACCCAAACAGAGGTGTTGCGCAGTCCAGCCTTGCTGCGCCCCATTCTCGAAACGCTGCAAGAAACCTACCCCGACTTTAGCTACTCAGAATTAGCTGGCAACCTCAGCATCACGCGCCTACGAGAAACGAAGGTGCTCTCGGTGAGCTACCGTAACCCTGATCCAGAGCGCATTCAGGCCGTACTAGATGCCGTCGCCGAGGAATATCTCAAATATAGCTTTGAGCAGCGACAAACGAACCTCCAGCAAGGGGTACAGTTTGTTGAAGGACAACTGCCAGAATTGCGCGATCGCGTGAATTCGCTGCAGCAGCGTCTAGAGCGATTTCGCCAAGAATATAGCCTGATCGATCCAGAGTCGCGGGGCACCGAACTGTCCCGCCTGATCACCTCCATTGAAGAACAGCAGCAAAGCACCCGCACCCAGCTTTCTGAGGCAGAGTCTCTTTACCTAGCCATTCAAAGCCAGCTTGGCTACAGTCCCGACCAGGCTTTGGCAGCTTCGGCCCTAAGTGAATCGACCCGCTACCAGGCTATTTTGAACGAGGTTCAGGACGTCGAGGCACAGATTGCCACGGAATCGGCTCGCTTCTTGCCCGATACGCCCAATGTGCAGGTGCTGGAGGATCGGCGAGATAGTTTACTGCCGCTGTTAGAACAGGAGGCCGATCGCATTCTTGGGCAGCGGTTGTCGAATCAAATGGATGGCAACCTCACGTCTATTTCCATTGACCTCAGCCGCCAGCTCATCAACACGGCCAACGAGGTTCAGGTTTTGCAAACTCGCCAACGGGCCTTGGCAGATGTCGAACAGCAAATTAAGCAAGAGTTTGACCTTGTCCCCGCTCTAGCCCGGCAGTATACCGACCTGCAGCGGGAGTTAAGTATTGCCACCGATAGCCTGAATCGATTTCTGACCACTCGGGAATCCCTAGAGCTGCAGGCCGCCCAGCAGTCTATTCCCTGGCAGCTCATTTCCGAACCCACGACGATGAACTCCCCCATTGCTCCCAACGTTCCCCGTAGTCTCATGCTAGGGGCGATCGCTGGAGCCTTGCTAGGAGCAGGGGCGGCCTTTGTGACCGACAAACTGGATACCGTCTTTCATACCCCTGATGACTTAAAGTCCTTTGCCCGCTTGCCGATGCTAGGCGTGGTGCCGTTTATCCGCCAGCCCAACCAAATGCTGATCCAGGGCGAGGATGCCACAGCGCGTGCCCGTAAGCCATCGTCCTATCACTACCAATCTTCTCCCTTTTTAGAAGCCTTCCGATCGCTCTATACCAATATCCGCTTCCTGGGAGCCGATCGCCCCATTCGTTCCGTTGTCATTAGTTCCGCAGTCCCGGCGGAGGGTAAATCGACTATTGCGCTGAACTTGGCGCGAGCCACCGCCATTATGGGGCAGCGGGTATTGCTGGTGGATGCAGATTTGCGGCTGCCTCAAGTGCATGAACGGCTAAAAATTCCCAACTTGAGGGGATTGAGTAATGTGATGACGGGCGATTGTTCCCTAGAAGAGGCCATGCAGCGATCGCCCATTGATGAAAACCTAACGGTGATTACGGCAGGGATGATTCCCCCTGACCCGATTCAGCTTCTGTCATCCCAAAAGATGCAGCAGTTTAACCAAAAGGTGACCCAAGACTTTGACATTGTCATTTACGATATGCCGCCCCTGCTGGGATTTGCCGACAGCAGCCTGCTGGCCGCGCAAACCGATGGCATGATTGTGGTTGTGGGTTTGGGTACCACCAGCCGTACCGACCTGAAGCAAGCCCTCGATACCCTCGATGTTTCACCGGTATCCCTCTTGGGCGTGGTAGCCAATGGTATCAAAGCCCACACCACCCGATCCTATGGCTACAATCGCTACCACCAATACTACAAAGCCTATGCCGAAGGAGGGGCCGCGCCCGAACCGGCTTCCGAGTCTTGGGTTGATGGTCTACGCCAGCGTTTCACGGCAGTATTTCCGGCCGCGGGTGATCTAGAAGATGAGGTAGACGAGGTCAACGAGGTAGATCAAGGAGACCATCACGTAGAAGAAGATGCTGAAGAGGTAGGGGCGGGGGCGATCGCCGATCTGCCAGATGCACTCGATGCCTCCTTAACCAGCCTAGGGACGGAGGATCCACCCAATGGGCATCAGCCTATTCCCTCGATCTTTGAGCAGGATCAGGAACACCCCTATCAGTTCACGGGGCAATTCACACCCGATGAGCTGAGCTACACCGATCTGTATACCCAAAACCATCACCAGACCTCCCTAAATGGGGTGACCGATACCGACCTGAGCACCTGGAACCCTCCCGCCGATCTACCGGATTTGTCCCCCGTAGAACCTCAAGGAGCACAATCCTGGGACGACCTAGAGCCCGAAACCATGCAAGATCTAGCCCATGACCTAGATGAGTTGGACGAGCTGCAAAGCGTGCCAGAACCCTTTGCTGATTTGTTAAACCATGAAGAAGCCTGGGATCCTGCCGATGCCGATCTCGACGACGATCTTGAACTGGAGGCGCTAGCTGGAGACCGGGGTGAGGATGCCATGCTAGACAAGCTGATGGGATTTGAGGCCGATGATCGGCCCAGCGAACTGGCGACGGACGACTCGCCGCCTTCCCTGGGAGAGCAAGACTTTCTGCTCAAGCGCCTCTCTGGCATGAGCTTGCTCTCCCGATGGCAGGCTCCCCCTCAGCCTCCAGCCGAGGCCGATGATCCGCCGCCACCGTTAGGTGAGGCTGAGAATCAGGTTCCTAGCTCCGAGGCGATCGCTGCCACAGAATCGGCTCTGCCGCCCTCGGATTCAGACAATCCAGACGCTCCTCTGTCCGACGATCGCGACGACGACTGGCAAGATCACGACATCACTGAGCTAGATTGGCAGACCCCCGTCGATGCCGCCGATGATGCCCCTTCCTTAGAGACATCCCAGACCGTTAGCGCCCATGGCACCAGCCCGATCGAGTCCCCAGGGCTCAGCCACCCGACAGAAACCGATCTAGAGAGCGATCGCTCTGAAGCCTTAGCATGGCTCGAACGCCCGGCAGCAGTCGATGCAGAAGCAGCTCACGTGCAGTCCACGCTACACGTTACTGAAGCATCCCTGGAATCAGAGGATCGGCCAACGTCCTTGGACTCAGAAGCCGAGGTCGATGTTCAGACAGTAGCCCAACCGTTTCAGGCTACCGATTGGCAGTCTGTCAACCAAGACTCCCCGCAGGAACAACCGGCTACTCAAGCGACCGGCACCGACACCCATCTCCAAGACGAAGCTCCAGAAGCCAATTCCCCTTTTCTGGCTGCAATCTTCATGGCTCAACAAGCGATCGCTGCTGGACAAACCGCCCAAGGCAGTGAAGACTGGCTGCACTTAGCCCAGCAATGGCAACAGGCCTCAGACCTCATGGGCGAGGTGACCTCCGGTCACGAACAGTATGAGATGGCCCAGCAATGTCAGCATCTTTATCAACGGAATAGCGACTATGCTCGCAATCGGGCCATTCACTAATCCTGCGGATCACTGCCCAAATTCAATCCTGGCCTGATCGACAATATCGGCCGTCACAATATCGGTCTCTGCTTCACGAGCGATCGCCTCAATGCGCTGTCTGGCCTGCGATCGCACGAAGAAGGGAATATTTTTAAACTTTGCGGCGGCATCAGGAGTCCATTGCAAGCCATCCGCCCAATCTGTCTCCGACATCAATTCGTCCATCCTCAACAACAAGCTACCGGTGATCGATCCGCGAGTCCCTAGGGTAGGGTCTGACAACGGATCCTACGGGCAGCGATCGCCCTCCACTGTTACATCTCACTGTTTTGGAATCGTGGAGACGACTGCGCCAACCCTGATTCTCATCCTACAGCGATCGGGGGATCGGATTGAAAGCGAGGAATGGAACGCGAACGATCAGAGGGCGATCGCCCGACAGGCATCAACCATAACCCTAGACAAAAAAAGGGCTCCCTAGGGAGCCCTTCGCAGTTATGAAAATCGTGAACCTAGTCTAGGTCGGTCATCGACAACACAGGCTCAGTTTCACGGTTAATCCCTTTCTCAAAGCCAGCCTCAGCAGCCCGAGCCCGTCCGGCATGCCACAGGTGACCCACAAGGAAGAAGAAACCTAGCACAAAGTGAGAGGTAGACAACCAAGCACGGGGAGACACAAAGTTCACCGAGTTGATTTCCGTTGCCACACCACCCACCGAGTTGAGAGAGCCCAACGGTGCATGGGTCATATACTCAGCCGCACGGCGCGCTTGCCAAGGCTGAATATCGTTCTTGATCTTGTCAAGGTCTAGACCGTTGGGGCCACGGAGCGGCTCCAGCCAAGGACCTTGGAAATCCCAGAAACGCATCGTCTCACCGCCGAAGATGATTTCACCGGTCGGAGAGCGCATCAGGTACTTACCTAGACCGGTAGGCCCTTGAGCCGAACCGACGTTGGCACCCAAGCGTTGGTCACGCACCAAGAAGGTGAGTGCTTGAGCCTGAGACGCTTCGGGGCCCGTAGGACCAAAGAACTCACTGGGGTAAGCAGTGTTGTTGTACCAAACCATGATCGAGGCGATGAATCCCATGAGGGACAACGCGCCCAGGCTGTAAGACAGATAGGCTTCACCCGACCACACAAATGCACGGCGAGCCCAAGCGAAAGGCTTGGTCAAAATGTGCCATACACCACCCGCAATACAAATAATGCCGACCCAGATGTGACCACCGATGATGTCTTCCATGTTGTTGACGCTGACGATCCAGCCTTCGCCACCAAAAGGAGACTTCAACAGATAGCCGAAGATAACAGCGGGGTTCAATGTGGGGTTGGTGATAATCCGCACGTCACCACCACCGGGTGCCCACGTGTCGTATACGCCACCAAAGGACATGGCTTTCAAGACGAGTAAGAAGGCACCACAACCCAAGAGGATCAAGTGGATCCCGATGATGGTGGTCATCTTGTTCTTGTCTTTCCAGTCATAGCCGAAGAAAGAAGAGTACTCTTCTAGCACTTCCGGGCCGCGCACGGCGTGGTAGATGCCGCCTAGACCGAGAACTGCCGAAGAAATTAAGTGAAGCACACCCACCACGAAGTAGGGGAAGGTATCGGTTACTTCACCGCCGGGGCCAACACCCCAACCTAGGGTCGCCAAGTGGGAGAGCAGGATGATACCTTGCTCATACATGGGCTTTTCAGGGACGAAGTGAGCCACCTCAAACAAGGTCATGGCTCCGGTCCAGAACACAATCAAGCCAGCGTGGGCAACGTGAGCACCCAACAGCTTACCGGACAAGTTGATCAGGCGGGCGTTTCCAGACCACCAGGCAAACCCTGATGATTCTAGGTCACGGTTACCAGCCGATACATAAGAACTATTAAAGGGCGTTTCCACGGGGTAATACCTCCTCAGGGAACACAAACTTCTCGTGGGGCTGATCCTGAGGTGCCATCCATGCACGGATGCCCTCGTTCAGCAAAATGTTCTTCGTGTAGAACGTTTCAA